>JBDNHG010000733.1:0-2811 GCA_041688925.1 Acidimicrobiales bacterium
CTTCCGAGGCTGCCATGCAGTGTTCGCCAAATCATTCGCTCGCATTCACGAGACGAACCTGAAGAAGCAGGGTGTGTTGGCCTTGACGTTTGCTGATCCGGACTTCTGGGGAGCGATCGGCGAGAGCGACACCATCTCGATCGTCGGGTTGTCAGAGCTCGCCGACGGCAAGCCAGTCGACTGCGTCTTGCACAAAAGCGATGGCGAGAGTGTCGAGTTCCTAGCGAACCACACGCTCAACGCTGACCAGATTGCTTGGTTCCATGCAGGCTCGGCCCTGAACATGATTCGTCAGCAGGTTGCCGACGGCGGATGATGCACGAGCGGAGCGTGCATGGTTCGTAGCTTCCCTACGAACCATGCCCGCACTGCAATCATCGCCGGGTGGTCGCCCTGGCGGAGGCACATTGCCCGTTGCCGGTTACCGTTGCCCTGCACCGCTTGTTCTCGGCGCCCACCACGCACCATGTCTGAGTTCCCCCGTACGCAAAAGATCGCCGCCTTGGCGCTGATCACGTCGGTCGTAATCCTCACCCTGATCGTGGTCGCTGTTCGCGACGGCGGCACCAGTTCCGGCGAAGCCGCTGAGCAGGTCGACCCCAATGCCACACCAACGGCGATACCGGTGCTCGAACGGCCCCGTGAGCTGTGGAGCGCTATGGCCGAAGGCATGCGCGGCGCCCAGGGCACGTCGGCACCGGTCGACTGCCCGTTCGTCGACGAACGCGTTCGTGAACCCAACAACTTCTTGTCGCTCACGCCAGGGCTGACGTTCGTGTGTGCCGACCAGGGTTTGTCTGCACACCCGATTGCGCCGGGCCGATTGGTCATGCGCGTCACCCAGGCCCCACTCAACAGCTTCAAGTCTGAGTTGATCGCAAATGGACATGATGGCCCCTGGCTGCGTGCCAGCGCCTATGGCCCGTTTGTTGTCGTCGACCACGGCCCGCTAAATGGCGTCAGCAATGTGACGTCGATTTACGCTGGCCTCGATTCGATCAATCCTGACCTGCGTATCGGGCAGTTCGTCGATGTCGACACGCCGCTCGGTTCACTCGGCGCTCGCATGATCAACGACGAACTCGTGAACGGTGTACTTACGTTTGAACTGATCACCGACGACATCCGCTTCGGCACTGACCCGGTTCGCCAAGCACCAGGCCCAGTCGGCGACAGCCGCCGCTTTGCTGACCTTGCCACCGATGTCTTTTCGCTGCCGGCCCCAAGCTGCAACGTGCCGTTCGGAAATCTGAACCTCGTCGTCGGCGCACCCCGCGACTATCGGTCGGGTACCCACAATGGGCTCGACTTCAGCTGTGGCACAACTGATCATGTCATTACCGCGTCCGGCTCGGGCCAGGTGATCTTCGTGGTGAGCGACTATGTGAATGCGTCCACAGCCGATCGAGAAGCCGTGCTCGCCCAAACCGTCGCCGCTGTCGACACACCGTTCTGGACCCTTGCGAACCTCTACGGCAATTTCGTCGTGATCGACCATGAGCTGCCAGATGGCACGCGCGCCGTGTCGATCTATGCCCATCTCTCTGAGGTCGACTCAGAGATCCTCCCCGGTGTGCTCGTCGACGGTGGCACACCGTTGGGTTTCGCCGGCAATATGGGCACCTCAACCTCTGCAGCAGGGGTCACGAACAACGATGGCTCGGTGCACCTCCATTGGGAACTACACGTGAACGACCGGCCGATCGGGTACCTCGAAGCGCCCGCCGACACCCAGCCGATGTACGAGCAGATCCTGTGCACCCCCGAGAACCCCACAACCACGGCTGGCTGCTAACAGATCAGCGGCGCTGTTTCTTTTCTGCCCCGAGGAACTTTTCCATTTGGCGCCGATCGCGCTTGGTTGGACGGCCCGTACCGGTCGTCCGTTCGGCCCAAGCTGCGTCGACTCGGTCGTCGAGGGATCGTGGCTTGGGGCGATCTTCCTCGGGCGTTTCATCGGTGTAACACTCGACGGCGATAGCGGCGCCAACCCGTTTCGAAATGAGGCGATCAACCCGATATGTGTTCGTGAACCCTCGTTTGCGAGTCGTGATGACATCGCCGAGATTCACGCGACTCGCGGGTTTTGCCGGACTGGCGTTGATGCGGACTCGGCCGCTCGAACATGCCTCGTTCGCCGCAGCACGCGTCTTGTAGATGCGAACAGCCCACAACCACTTATCGATGCGAACGTGCTCGGCCATCGCGAAATTCAGCGCTCCCAGAAACGGAATTCGAACCAGCCGCGGGCACGGGCGTTGAAGACGTCAGAGCCTCCGATCAGCTCGGTCACCGAATCGGTGAAATCGAAGAATGCGATTCGTACCGGGTCGAGGAAGAAGATAGCGACAAAGACCAGAATAATGCCGTATTGGCGGTATGGCTGAATCGTTCGCAGCGTCTGGGCTGAAAGGTGTGGCTCGATGACGCCGAACCCGTCGAGGCCCGGAATCGGAAGCAGATTGAAGATCATGGCGATGACCTGGATCCAGCCGAGAAACGACAGCCCAACAACAAGCCATTCGGCTTCGATCAGGCCGATGCGCACGGGCACCAGGCACAGCAGAGCGCACACGCCTGACGCTGCAGGACCAGCAGCGCTCATGAGGCTGCGCATGGTCGGCGACCGTATTGCAGCGGCGTTGATCCACACTGCTCCGCCCGGCAGACCTATGCCACCAATGATCAGAATGAACAACGGGAACAGCAGTGATGTACCGACATCGACGTATTTGCGCACGTCAAGGGTGAGATATCCCTTATCGACCACCGATCGATCGCCTCCGATATAGGCGACGATTGCATGGCCGA
>JBDNHG010000734.1:0-3498 GCA_041688925.1 Acidimicrobiales bacterium
AAGCGCCGCCATCGCATCGGTGGCAATCTCAGAATCGAGATCGAGCAGCCCAGGCTCTCTGGCGAGTTGGCCCTTGCCGACCAGCGCGACCAGCTGTTGGGGATCTTCGCTCAGCACCGCGTCGAACGTGGCTTGCGCAAGCAAGATGTCGCCGAGCTGCGACAACAATGCGCCCGCGGTAGCTGCATCGTCGAGCGAGACCGTTATCTGTGAAAGGTCGACCACCTGACCAGGCTCGAAGTGTTGTTTGATCTGACCCGCAGCAACCGATGCGCGTAGGTTCGACGCCGAAACCAATGCCAACATCTCTTCAGGAACCTCGAGGGTGTCGAGCGCCGCGAGCTGTTCGGCTGCCTCATCGAAACGTTGCTCGTCGTCGAGCAATATGGCAGAGAACACACGCGCATCGGGATAGCCGTCGTCGACGGCAACCGCCTCGATCAGGTCATTGAGACCGGTTGGGGCATCGCCGAGGCGGGCGGTCAGCCAGCCTCGGTAGGTCAGCGCTTCGACATTGCCGGGCGCAACAGCCAGGACCTCGTCGTAGACCTCGATCGCCTCGGGCCAGCGGCCCTCTCGGGTCAAGGTGTCGGCTTCGGCCAACAGACCCGACGACGACTGACGAATGTCGCCGGTGACGCTGCCGGTCGGACTGCGGAACCCAGATGCACGAGCGAGCAGTAGGCCGGCCAAAACCGCGACGACCAACACGGCCACGATGGTGACGAGTCGTTGGCGGCCACTCAGTCGATTGTCGACTTGTTCAAAAGCCGTGCGCTCGTCGCTGATCGACCGAGTCACCTCGGCCAAACGGCGGATGTAGTCATCGGTCAGCGCCACATGATCGCCGTCGGCGAGATCACCGACCGCAAACTCGGCATCGAGATCGTCAAGCGACCGCAGAAGAAGGTCCTGTTCGCGTTCGAGCTCCGCGAGCACGTCAGGATCAAGCGAGGCCGTCTCTGTGGCCGACTTGTCTGTGGCCGTCATGGCTGCTTGCCTCGCAGGTTGGCAACCAGTTCGCGATCTTCGTCGCTGGCGGCAACGATGCCGGCGGCTTCGAGCCTCCAGCGTCGAAACGCCAGCGCAACCGCCGCCGCCGCCAGGCCCGCAGCGACGACCGGTACGACCCATACCAACCCGGTGAATCCGCCGCTGTCGGGCGTGAGCACGATCGACCGGCCGTAGCGCTCGATGTAGACCTGACGAATCTCGTCGTCGGTCTCGCCTGCCGATATGCGATTGAGGATGTCGCCGCGGATTTCACGTGCGATCGTCACATTTGATTCAGCGACGGACTGGCCGCGGCATTGTGGGCAACGGATGGTCGACGCCAGCTGCGACATGCGTTCGCCGTCGCTGCGAGGACCACCATCGGCGGTCGACCCCAAGATCAAGGCGACGACGACCACGAGTGCCATGAGCACCCATGACAGCCACCGCCACTGGGCTTTGAACCCAGTCGCTTTAGTCACCAGCGCCATCCTGTGAAGCATCGGCGGCGGCCGGCGGGTTCTCGAATCGATCGATGATGGCATCGATGCCGTCGGCGGTTACGCCTTGCGCTCCGACCCACTTCTGCACTACCCGGCCCGACGGTGAGATCAGCAGTGTTTCGGGCAGCGCGGTCACGCCGTAGTCAATCGCCACCGCTCCAGTGTTTTCGATCATGGCCGGCCAGTCGCCACCGAGCTCGAGGAAGAACTCACGTGCGGCGGTTTCAGTGTCGCCGAACATGACACCGACGATTTGGCGAGCTCCGCCACGATGGCGCTCGTTGAACTCGACGAGTTCAGGATGTTCGATGCGACAACCAATACACGTCGAGGCAAAGAAGTTGACGACCACCCAATCACCGCGCTGCTCGCGCAGATCGTAGGTTCCACCCGCAAGTGTTGGGCCCTCGATTTGGGGAGCGACATCGCCCAGGATCTCGAAGTTTGCCGAGCTTGTCTGCTGTGTGTCGCTGGTAGCGAGCACCAGCACCAGCACGGCCAGCGCTGCAGCCACCGTGCCGGCAGCAATTGCACTGCGGCTCATCAGACCTGCTCGGCAACAGGGATCGTAGGGTCAGCTGAGACCGGGTCGGTTGGGCGGCGATGCATGCGATGTGGAAAGGCCGAGAACACCGTGCCGACCGCCATGAGGATGCCGCCAATCCACAGCCAGGCAATCAACGGTTGCGTGGTCACCCGGATGATGACTTGTTCTTCGTCTTGGGGCAGCGCTATCAGCGCAACCTGTGTGTCACGGGTGAAGCTGCCCAGCGTGTCAGGGGTCGCAACCAGATCGCCACGCACATATTGGCTGTAGGCCGGTCGAAGCTCTTCGCCATCGACGATGATGAGCGCTGCGGTCACCCGCTTCTCGGGAAGATCGACGATCGCCAGGCCGTCGTAGCGGAACGACATGTCGGCAAATTCGATCGGCTCGCCCTTGTCGAGCGTTACCTCGGTCTGGCGCAGATAGCTGTTGCTGGCGGCAAAGGCGATGGCCACGATGATCACGCCGAGGTGCACAATCATCCCGCCGTTGGTTCGTCCAACGAGACCGCGCCAACCATTGCGTCGGGTCGCAAGTGCGATCTGTCGCAGGGCGGCACCGGCAGCGAATCCGGCCAGGGTGAACGCAATGAGTGGTGTGATACCTCGTGCGCCCACCACAACGGCGAGCACCAGCGAACCTGTGCCGAACCATGCCGGCCATTCGAGGCGTTTGCGCAATAATTCGCCGCTGGCTTTGCGCCATGGCAGCACGGGTGCCACTGCCATCAGGAACAAGAGCGACATGCCAATGGGCATGGTCATCCGCTCGAAGTAGGGCACCCCGACCGAGATCTGCTCGGCCTGTACGGCCTCGACGATCAGTGGGAACACGGTGCCGAGCAGCACCACGAATGCGAAGAGTGCAAACAGCAGATTGTTCGCGAGGAACGAACCCTCGCGGCTGATTGGTGAGTCGATGCGCCCCGGAGCCCGGAGTCGCTCACCGCGCCAGCCAATGAGACCAATCGACACCGCAGCGATCACACCGAAGAACGACAGAAACAGCGGGCCGATAGCGCTCTCGCTGAACGCGTGCACCGACTGGATGACGCCCGAACGAGTGATGAATGTGCCAAGGATTGTCAGGCTGAACGTGGCGCACAGCAGCGACAGGTTCCATACCCGCAACATGCCGCGGCGTTCTTGGATCATGACCGAGTGCAGATAGGCCGTGCCGGTTATCCACGGCAACAACGACACGTTCTCGACGGGGTCCCAGCCCCAGTAACCGCCCCAGCCGAGCACGTCGTAGCTCCACCATGCGCCGGCGACGATGCCCAGCGTGAGGAATCCCCAGGCAAACAGTGTCCAGCGGCGCGTTTCGACGAGCCAGCCTTCGCCGACGCGCCCGGTGATGAGCGCGGCGATGGCAAAGGCGAACGGGATGGTGAAGCCCACGTAGCCGAGATACAGCAATGGTGGATGAATCGCCATTAGTGGGTTGTCTTGCAAC
>JBDNHG010000735.1:0-3820 GCA_041688925.1 Acidimicrobiales bacterium
CATTGCCGATCACCCCTGACACGTACAGCGTGTCGCCGACGCGGTACGCCGGTGCGAAATGGAATCGGTCGTAACTCTTCTGTGATCCGTCAGGAATGACGGGGCCTCGTTCAGTCATGTATGCAACCTAGTGCGATGGTGCAGACCGAGTTGTGTTCGGGCTCTACGCTGCCCCTATCGGAGTATCACACATGCTGACATTGACAAGGGTTCTGAGTGCAAGGGTTCTGAGTGCAAGGGTTCTGAGTGCAAGGGTTCTGAGTGCAAGGGTTCTGAGTGCAAGGGTGCTCGCACAATCCCGTCGCCCAGAGTTCGCTGGCGAGGCAAACCATGGCTGAATGGTCGAACTGGTCGGGACGCCAGACCGATACTCCGGCGCGCATCGTTGCCCCGCAGACCGAGGCTGACATCATCGCTGCGGTCACCAATGCTGCTACCGACGGGCTGGCGGTTCGCGCCATCGGCGCCTCTCACTCGCACTCTCGCATCGCCGCGACCAATGGCATCGTCGTCGATCTCGACACCTGGCAGGGCGTCGTGTCGACCAACGCCGATGCGCTATCGGCCACGGTCAAGTCGGGCACGCGCATTTACCAGCTGGGCGAACCGCTGAACGCCGCCGGGTTGGCGCTGCGCAATCAGGGCGACATCGACCGCCAGAGCATTGCCGGCGCCACCAGCACCGGCACCCACGGCACCGGCCCGACACTTCAGAACTTGTCGTCATCAGTGCTCGGCGTCCGCATTTTGCTGGCTACCGGCGAGGTCGTTGAATGCTCGCCGAACTCGAAACCCGACCTCTTCGAGTTGGCCCGACACTCATTGGGGTCGGTGGGGCTGATCACCGAAATGACGATTGGGCTTCGTCCTGCCTACCGGCTGCACGAGACGTTGTGGACCGAAGATCCCGATTCGGTGTTCGGGCGCATCGACGAGCTCACCGCAGCGACTCGGCACTTCGAGTTCTTCTGGATGCCCCAGAGCGATTCCTGCGCGTGTAAATCGCTGGCCGAAACACAGGCCGATGTCGACCCGATGCCGGCCGCCAAGCTCGAACGAATTGGTTGGAGCCACGACATCATCTCGTCAACACGCAACGACCTACACACCGAGATGGAGTACTCGGTGCCGGCCGAGGTCGGGCCCGAATGCTTCAACGAGGTCCGCGAGATGATCCTGCGAGACTTCCCTGAACTTCTCTGGCCGCTCGAATACCGCAACATAGCGGCCGACGATTTGTGGATCAGCGCTGCCTCAAGGCGCGAAACGGTCACGATCTCAGCACATCAAGACATCACTCTCGACGATCATCCACTGTTCGAGGCGTGCGAGACCATCTTCCGCCGGTATGACGGCCGCCCCCACTGGGGCAAGCAGCACTACCAGACTGGCGCCGAGCTCGTAGCTCTCTATCCCCGCTACCGCGACTGGTGGGCACTCCGCGACACCTACGACCCCAACGGAGTCTTCGTCACCGAGTACCTGGCCTCACTACGCCCATGAACCCGCCACGCTCCCCAAAACACAATCTGTGACCCTGCATGCGCGATATGCGCGCGCTCAGGGTCACAGATGCTGTCATGCGCAGTGGATCAGGGCATCATGGCGTGGACAGGCAGGGCGACAACACCCGATGCACCGAGTGCGTTGAGCGCCGGAAGGTGCGACCACATCTCGGATGTTTGCACAATGACATGCACGGCGACCAGGTCGCTACGTCCTCGCAGCGGCATGACGGTCGGTGACTCGATGCCAACGAACGCGTCGCTCAGGTTCTCGACCTGCTCGACCGGCATGTGGAAGATCAGATACTGCGCCTTGCGGCCATCGACCGCTGCCTGGATACGGGTAGTGATCCATTCGAGATCATCGGCGTGGGCCGGATTCCATGAAAGAATCGCCTGGCAGCTAGCCATGACCTCGATGGTGTGCAGATTGTTGATCGCCAGGCTGTTTCCGGTCTGGCGCAGGTCGACGATTGCGTCGGCCAGGCCGAGTGAGCAGACACCTTCGAGGGCGCCGCCCATGGTCACCACATCGGCCTCGATCGACTGTTCGGCAAGCCACTTGCGGGTGGTCTTTGGCAGGTGCGTGGCGATTGTCTTGCCAGCCAGATCGGCTGCTGACGCGAACTCGCTGTCTTTACGACACGCCAGCACCAAATCAGACGACGAGAATCCGAGCGGAATCGAGGGATAGTCGCCGACCCCGGCTTCGAGTGCGGTATCGGTCGAGATAAACGCGGCAGCGATACGTCCGGCACGCAGCCATTCGGCGGCATCGCGAGGGCGCATTTCGAGGAACCGCATGTGTGCGCCGGGAATGACCTTGGACGCTCCGCCGCCGGTGCGGGCATTGATGCCGGCATGGCCCATCAGATCTACTGCACCTTCGCGCAAGCGTCCCTTGGACGGGATAGCAACCGTGAGATCAGTCATCGTCGAGCCTCAAGAACATCGGCAACGTCGGCAAACGCGACGTCGGCGGTGACCAGTGCGACCATCACGTGATAGAGCAGATCGGCACACTCTTCAGCCAGTCGGTCTTTGGCGATGACGGGCCGGGCGAGTTCGAGCGTGACCTCGTGGGCTTCTTCAACGATTTTGCGTTGCAGCAGTTCGGTGTCGTTGAGCAGCCGCGCAGAATACGAATCTGTGGGCGACGCCGCTTTGCGCGCCACAATCGTGGCTTCGAGCTCGGTGAGAGTGTTTTGCACCGCCAAAGCCTATCGGCGACCTCCCGGCGAGAATCGGGCCGGCGGGACCAATCGCGACTGTGGCGCTGTATCAGGACGCCTGAGCAGCATCGTCTCGAGACAATGCTGGTTCGGTCGCTGATACGTCCTTCAATTTCGGTCGATCGAGCACCCAACTCAAGCTGACTAGGGCGACCATCACGACGCCTGCCATGGCCCATGCTGGTCCAGCGCCCCAGGCATCGAACACCACCGGGGCCGTGAATGCGCCAACAGCAGACGCCGCCGACCCTGCTGCCTCGGCCAACCCCTGTGCCGAGGCCGCATCTCGATCAGCGGTGACGTCCGCGACGCCGGCTTGTGTCGCCGGGCTCAGCATTGCTTCCATCATCCCGTGCATGCTCGCCACAACGATGATCACGGCCAGGAACGGCGTGTAGCCATACGTCATCATCAGCAGAGCGCTCACCAGTGCGGGAACAAGCGACATCCAGCGGGCGCCGTAACGATCGGTCATCCGCCCCGCCGGTTTGGCGACCAGCATCATGGGCAAAGCGAATGCGGTCAACGAGAAGCCAATCACCTTGGTCGACGCGCCAAGATCGTCGAGATGGATCGCCCACAACGGCTCGAACACGCCGATCGAATAACGGAACGAGATGATCACGAGCATTGCCGCTATCACCCGCCGGTCAACGATCAGCCGCCGAAGCACCCGACGATCGTGCAAGGTGATCTCTGCGTCCCGTGCGGCTTCGGGCATCTCGATCCGCAGGATTGAGGTGATCGAGAGCAGCGTGGCCACACCAAAGACGAAGAACGGAAGCCGCACATCGACGAGATCGGTCATCAACGCACCGAGCGGTGGCCCAAAGACGAAGCCGGCGAGGTAGGCCGCATAGAACGTGCCAAGGCGTTCGCCCTGGTTGTTGGTTGCTGTCAACACGATGGCCCGGCGGGCTGGCGGAACCAACATGCCAACGCCGGCGCCCAACAGCGAACGAGCGGCCACGAACTGCCACAGCTCGGTGGCGGCGCCGAACCACAGAAGGCCGCACCCAGCCGACAGCACGCCCAAGCGCAGCAGCGTGGCTCCGTGGCCTCGATCGGCAAATCGCGACAACC
>JBDNHG010000736.1:0-2010 GCA_041688925.1 Acidimicrobiales bacterium
TACTTTTCCCTGAGCCTCGATCAACTCATTCGCCGTGCCCAACTCATCGCGTAACCGCTCGTTGTCTGCTCGCAGCCGGGCCAGCTCGGCCTTGGTCGGATCCTTTTTCGGACGACCCCGCTTGTTATCAGTCAACCCGGCCAGCGCGCCCTGATCGCGTTGGTTACGCCATTCTGAGATCAACGACGAATACAACCCTTCACGTCGACAAATCTCGGCCACCGACATCTCACCCGACTCTTTCGCCGCTTCAATCTCGGCCAGAATGTCAAGCTTGTACTGTGCAGGCCACGAACGTTTCCCACGCCGAACCTCCACATTCTCATCACTCACAACTACCATCATGTCACCTCCCCGCCCTCAATAATTACGGATACGTTACCCCGCAACACCCATTATGACAGCTAGGGCTGGTCAGCGGCGGTTTTCTCTTCCCGGTTGCTCCCGGCTGTTCCCACCTGTTTACGGTTGCCTCGTGACATCTGTGTGACATCGCTGGCCGGCTCCGACCCATGTCTCAGGTGGCTCGAATCACTGCCAGCTCCTCAGATCCACGCTCAACTCGAGACAAGCGACTTTGGAGTGAGCACCAACCTGCTGCTGTCTCACCTCAGCCTGACAGACAGGGTGGCGGGAGGGATCTCAACCAGCGCAGCGCCGACGCGCTCAAAGTTCGCGGCGCGTCAGAGCGACACGCCGTAGCGGTCGAGTAATTCCTCGAAAAAGGAGCGAACCGATTCTCTGCCCTCTGAGAGTGTCTTGAATTCGAAGCCTCCGACTCGGTAGACGTCGTAGCCGGTCAACTTCAGTCGGCGGTCTTCACGGACCATCTCTGCGTAGCGTTTCGGGCTGGCCTTGCCCGACGTGTTGGCGTAGTGCTCGATGCCGTCGAGTTCGACGACGATTCTGTGGTTGTTCGGCAAGAGCAGCAAGAAGTCCATTCGTTGACGTTCCAGCATCTTGCCGTCAAAGGCGAGTCGTTGCCTAATTGTCTTCGGGTCGAAGTGGAGGTACACCTGCGGGATCAATGCTGGCAGGACGAAGCCGTGGGTTCGGAGTAGCTCTCGGTAGGCCTCCATTATTTCACGCTCTGGTGCGTTTAGTCCCGACTCGAGACGGTTGTACAGCGAGCGGGCCGCTCGGTCAGCCGTTAAAGCCTCGGGCGTGTGTTCTGCCTTCCACCAGTCGACAAGCTCGCGGAAAGAGAGGCCTCGCCCAGGGGAGATCTTCCTTGTGTAGATCAGGCATGATCCGTCGTCGTTGACGATTTGAATTTCGTTGTCCAGCGAGTCGATCAGCACTAGATCTGGCTTGGGCCCGTCGGATGCAAAGATGAGATTCTTTGGTGCGTAACCCTTACCGGCAGATACTGCCATTTCCAATTCGATGAGTAGTTCGTCGAGTTCGGCCCAGTTGTGGACTTCGGCCACGGTACGGCCGAAGTCTTCGAGTTCGGAGAGGGTGCAGTCGGTGAGCCGTTCGATCACGTAGTGCGCCTTTGAACTGCTCGGTGATGCCAGCGATCCTTCTTTGAGGGGTGGCATTCCAAGCTCGTCACAGAATGCGATTACACGATCCTCGCCTGTGAGGTTGTTCCGAACCGCCTGGCCTATCGCCTCTCGTAGTGTTGAGGGTTGGACGTTCCGCGGTACGGCGGCGCCACCCCCATAGACAGGTCGGCGCGAGATGGTGCCAGCTTGGATGATATCAGCGCCGTCCGGGCGTAGCAGCCTGTTGTAAGCGCCAACCAGGAGCGACACGTCGTCAGGATCCGATCGAACCTCTGGATGCAGCGTCTCGGCTAGAAAGCGAAGAAGGTCAGCGTCGGAAGTCGACAAGCCGAACCGTTCGTCCCCGAGCGGCCACGACGCATCCCAATCACAGTTCGCGACGCAGTGCTGAGTGATGTCGTCTCGACAGGTTGAGTACCGCTCGTCATGTGACGGGAGACTGTCCAGGTCATAGAGGCGCGACATGAACTCAATCTCGTTGAGGCGCCCCCACCATTGA
>JBDNHG010000737.1:0-4012 GCA_041688925.1 Acidimicrobiales bacterium
GCACCCGGTACCACCGTGCAGGCGCCCGATGTCTGGAGCGACGACGACACGTGGAAACAGCTGATCTTCACCGACGATCAACCCTTCCTCAGTGGCGAGGCACTCGAAAACTGGCTGGCTGCCAAGCAGCGCTATCGCGACAAGAAGGCTGCCGGCGAACTATGACCGACGACGCGGCATCCCGCACTCTGACCGTCTTCTCCTCACCGCTCTGCGGACCATGCGAGCGAATGAAGGCATGGCTAACCGCACGTGACTATCCGTTCGTCGTGCGAGATGTGATGATGGACGAAGAGGCAGGCGAGCTCCTCGAATCGCACGACATTCGAACAACGCCTGCCTTGCTGGTCGGCCAACGTTTCATCATTGGCCTGGACATCGCGGCGATGGAAGAGGCGCTAGCCGACTGGTAGCCGCCGGCGAGTTTAGTGTGCAGCGTGTCGTCGCGGGCGGGCGCTACCGCGGCCGCCCGGCCCTGCCCGACGGCACGACGATTACCAACTCGACGACGATCAACGCGGCATCTGACACAAATGCAGCGAACGACACAGCGACCGAGGACACCGACATCATTGCGGTGACCGACCTGCGGGTGTCCAAAGCCTCGTCGATCAAGCCGTTCCAGCCGGGACGACCGTTGACCTACACCATTAGTGTGCTAGACGCCGGCCCGTCGGATGCGACCGATGTCGTGCTCTCCGATCCACTGCCGACTGGATTCTCCGCCGTCTCTGCCGCGACCGATTCGGGTGCAACCTGCTCGAGCAACGTCGATCACACCTGCCACAAGTGCGACAACAATTGTTGACGTCAACTTTGGCTATTCACCGCCGACGCAGCCACGGGCGCCCCTGCCCGATTCGCCACCGGTCTTCGACTTCATTCCGCGGCCGCAGCCGACTCCACCGGTCGCCGTACAGCCGCCGACGCCAGATCTCGCACTAACTGGTGCCCGAGCGTTGGACTTGCTAACCGCGGCGCTCGTCTTCTTGATGGTTGGTGGCTGCTTCGTAGTCGGCGCCCGACGCTCCCGCAAAGCGGACTGAGCCCGAAGCCGGCATCAGTGGCACGGCTCGAGGCCTCTACGTGTGCCCCCGGGTTACCGAGGCAACCAGCTCTCAAACGGTTCAACGCCCACGAGCGCGGGAGGACCCACCGCCAGACCTGACCTAGCGCATGTGTTTGGGTCGGGGATCAACGAGCTTTCCGATCGGTGATCGAGCGCGAAGCCCACCATCGACAACGAGGTGTTCGCCGGTCACGAATGATGACTCATCTGAGGCCAGCCACAATGCGGCGGCCGCTATTTCTTCGGGTCGGCCGAGCCGTCCCATGGCATGCGCCTTCACGTTGGCCTGCAGAGCGGCGGGGTCTTCCATCATGCGCATTACGGGTGGGGTTTCGATGGTTCCCGGGCAGATGGCATTCACACGGATGCCTTCGGCCGCATGATCGGTCGACAGGGCCCTGGTCAGGTTGATGACCGCCGCCTTGCTTGCGGCGTACACGACCGCGCCCCCGTCGCCGTGCAGACCCGAGATCGACGCGGTGTTGACGATTGAACCGCCGCCGCGCTCGCGCATGGCCGGCACCGCGAACTTGGCACCCAAGAACACCGACCGCACGTTGACCGCCATGACGAGATCCCAGTCTTCGACGCTCAAGTCGACCGCTGTGCCCACCCGAACAGTGCCCGCATTCGAGAACAACACGTCGAGGCCGCCAAGGCGCTTGACGGTCTCATCGACCATCGCAGCCACGTCGGCTTCCTCGGCAACGTTCGCTGCAAGTGAGATTGCATGGCCACCGGCCGCGACGATGGACTCGGCCACCTCTGCCGCCTTGCCGGCACGGATGTCGACAGCGACAACGGCAGCTCCTTCGGCGGCAAATCGGCGGGCGCTTGCCGCGCCTATTCCTGAACCGGCGCCAGTAACGATCGCCACTTTATTCTCGAGCAGACCCACTGGTTGCCCTCCTAAATCTTGTAGACCGACACTTGTTTAGCAGCAAGGGCTCGGGCCGGATATATCGGCTCTGACCGCGTCGCCGGCTGGGGATCAAACAGTGGTGGGGTGTCAAGATGGGCGCATGACTGACACAGCGGAATTTGACAAGACCCGGGCCAAGGCATTCCAGGCGAACATTGTCGGGATCCTGAACGGCGGGGCGATGGCGCTGATGATCAGCGTGGGCCACAAGACGGGCCTCTTCGATTCGATGGACGGCAAACCGGCTCGCACCGCCGCCGAGATTGCAGAAGACGCCGGACTGCACGAGCGGTATGTGCGTGAGTGGCTCAGCGCCATGGCATGTGGCGCCGTCGTCGACTACGACGCTGCGGCGCAGACCTTTGCGCTGCCGGTCGAACATGCTGGGCTGCTCACCCGCCGGGCCGGGCCGCTCAACCTGAGCACACAGTGCCAGTACATCGCTCTTCTTGGCGAGGTCGAAGATGAGATTGCCGAGGCATTTCGCAGCGGAGGAGGCGTGCCCTACGACCGCTATCCCCGCTTCCAAGCCCTCATGGCCGAGTCGAGCGGTCAGCGCTATGAACGCACGTTGATCGATCAGGTTGTACCAATCTTGCCGGTGGCCGAGGCGTTGGAAGCCGGTATCGATGTTGCCGACGTTGGTTGCGGCAGCGGCAAAGCGATGCGCATATTTGCGGACGCGTTTCCCCAGAGTCGATTCGTCGGCTTCGACATGAACGAGGACGCTATAGCGGTCGCTAACGCTGAAGCGTCGGCAGATGGCCTGACGAACCTCAGCTTCGAGGTGGCCGATGCTGCCACACTCGATCAGGTCGATCGCTTCGACTTTGTTGCGACGTTTGATGCCATCCATGACCAGGCTCATCCCGACACAGTGTTGGCCGGCATTCACCAGATGCTGCGACCTGGCGGAACGTATCTGTGTGTGGAGCCGAAGTCGTCGAGCGTGCTGGCAGACAACATCGATGAGCCGATGTCGGCGTTCATGTACAGCGTGTCGACGATGCACTGCATGACTGTCTCGATGGCATACGGCGGCGAAGGGCTCGGCACTGCCTGGGGCCACCAGACAGCGGCCGAACGGTTGACCCTTGCGGGCTTCTCTGACATCGAGGTGACCGGCGTCCGCGACGACCGCAGCAACAGCTACTTCCTCGCCACCAAACCCGAATAGGCGTCGTTCGCTAGTTGCGGGGCGGGATCTCGGGGGCATCTTGTGGATACGCGAACGTGCTGGTGGTGACCGCCGGCAGCGGGACATCGCCATATTGCCATGTGGTCGTGATCTGGCGGACGAGCCGGTTGTCGGCATCGACCCAGATCTCGACGAGGGTCTCGTCGTCGCTGACATCGAAACGAGAGCCCATCAGATGCAACACGGGCTCACCGTCGATCGCTTCGGCTCCGACGACAACGAACGATTGGATCTGCAGCTGGTCCTTACCGAGCTCAGCCAACATCGTCTCGAGGTCGCCATTCGCCGGCCGGGTTGCACTGTCGGGTCCGTCGGTTGTCACGAAGCCTTCTCCGTTCTCGGCCCACGATGACTCGATCCACTCGAACCCTTCACCTGTCTCGTTGTACGAGCTATTGGAGAAGCCCTTGTCGGCGCGGACATCGAGCACGCCTTCGGTGCGCAGTCGGGGCAAGCCCAGCTCAATCTCTGTGGTGAACTCGATATACGGCGCCCCGGCCGTCGCAGCCGCAATCTGTGCGCTCGTCGGCACCGTACGATCCGATGAGGCTGGGTCGGCGAACTGCGAGCCGTGCAAGGCGGGTCGCGCCGGTATGTCAGGCGCGTCGACCAGATAGTGGAGTGACAGCGTTCGAACAGCGGGCGGAATGTCGCGGTTCGAAAGCGTCGACGTTGTCGTCACGTCAGCGAGTCGATTTTTGCCATCGACCCAGATATCAATCGTGACGACCGCGTCGAGTGCGCCGATGCGAGTTCCGCGCAGGTGAAGCAGTGTCGCACCGTCCAGATCCTCGATACCGACGACGGTGAGAACGGCCGTTGA
>JBDNHG010000738.1:0-11987 GCA_041688925.1 Acidimicrobiales bacterium
GGTGACCGTCAATGGTGCGCTCGCCAACAAGGCACACCGCATGGTGTTGCCAGGCGACGCCATAGAACTGCTCGGCCCAGCCGCGAAGTACGTGGGTCGCGGCGGCGACAAGCTCGAAGGAGCGTTGACGGCCTTTTCGATCGACCCCGCTGGATGGAGCTGTGTCGATGTCGGGTCGTCAACCGGTGGGTTCACCGACTGTCTGCTGCAACGCCAGGCGCGTGCTGTCGCTGCGATCGATGTCGGCCGTGGGCAGCTGCACGAGCGCCTACGGGGTCACCCCAGGGTCGACGTGCGCGAACAGACCGATGTCCGATCGGTCGATCCCGCCGAGCTCGGCGCCCCGTTTGACTTGGTTGTCATCGATGTCAGCTTCATTGGCCTCGACCGCATCCTCGACATCGTTGCGTCACTCGCCGGAGACAAGGGTCAGATCCTGGCATTGGTCAAGCCGCAGTTCGAGGCCGGCAAAAAAGAGGCAAGCAAGGGGAAGGGCGTCATTCGTGATCCCGAGATCTGGGAACGCGTGTTGACCGAAACCGTAGATGCGTCGCGTCAGCGCGAGCTGCGCATCGGCGGTGTTGCGGTATCGCCGATCAAGGGAGGCGCCGGCAACGTCGAATTCTTCCTGTGGATGGGTGGAACAGCTTCCGACGTCGCCGATGTGGTCGATCATGATGCGATCATCGCTGCTGTCGATCAGGCGGGCGCACTACCGTAAGCCTCGCATGGGAACCGTTGCGCTCATCGTTCACGACATTCGAGAAGACGCCGAGCAGGCAGCGCTGACCCTGGCAGCCTGGCTCGAAGAGCGCGGTCACAAGCTGGCCTTACTGGCTGACGATGCCGCTGTCCTCGACGTCGATGCCGACATTCGAGAACCCGAAGAATTGGCCGCTGGGGCTTCGGTCGTTGTTTCACTCGGTGGCGATGGCTCGATGCTTCGGGCCGCGGAGTTGGCGGCGCCTCATGGTGCGCCAATTCTCGGCGTGAATTTCGGGCAACTCGGGTATCTCACAGCGGTCGAACCCGACGGAATGATCGAAGCCGTTGCGCAAACACTTGCGGGCAACGTGCAAGTCGAGATGCGCATGCGGGTCGCGGTCACGGTGGTGCGGGCAAACGGCGAAGTCATCGACGCTGGTCATGCGTTGAACGAGGCGCTGGTCGAACGCGGCGAGAGCGGCCGAACCGTGCGGTTGGGGGTCACGATCGACGGTGAGTTCTTCATCGCGTACAGCGCCGACGGCATCATCGTGGCGTCGCCAACGGGCTCAACCGCCTATTCGTTGTCGGCTCGCGGCCCAATTGTCGCACCCCTGCACGAAGCTCTAGTGGTGACCGCAGTATCTCCACACCAACTTTTCGATCGTTCATTGGTCCTCAACCCCACGAGCACAGTCGAAATCGAAGTGCTCCCTGACCGCAATGCATCGCTGTCGCTCGACGGGCGTTCGATGCTGCAACTGCACCCGGGCGACCGGGTGCGATGCACCAGAAGCGGTATCCCGGCCGGCTTCGTGTCATTGCATGGTGAAGAATTCTTGAACGTCTTGAAGACCAAGTTCGGTCTCGAGACGACCGTTACCGATCGTTAGGTGAAGCCATGCTGACTGAACTTGTCGTGCGTAATTTGGGTGTTATCGAAGAAGCCTCGGTCCTGCTCTCGTCGGGGGTCACTGCGTTGACCGGTGAGACCGGAGCCGGCAAAACACTGATCACCGAAGCAATCAGCCTTCTCAAAGGGGCGCGCGCCGAACCGTCTCTGGTACGGCCCGGTGCCGCCGAGGCATCGGTCGAAGGCCGGTTCATTGATTCGCATGGCACCGAGTTCGTCGTGCGCCGCGTGGTGCCCGCCGAGGGTCGCAGCAGGGCGTATCTGAACGGCGGTTTGTCAACCGCATCCGTGCTCGATGAAACGATTGGGCCCCTCATCGAAATCCATGGGCAACACGGCCAACAGACAATGTTGAAGTCGTCGGCTCGTCGCACCGCTCTCGATCGATTTGGCGGCCATGACCTCGAGCCATTAGCGCTCGTGACCGAGTCGTTGCGCCAAGCCCATCTCGATCTCGATGCGCTTGGTGGCGACGAGATTTCGCGTAATCGCGAAACCGAATTACTTCAGTACCAACTCGACGAAATCGACGGCGCGGCCATTGACGACGCCAAAGAAGACGACCGGTTGGCGGCACTCGAGGTTGAGCTCGGCGACGCTGGGTCCCAGGGCGAAGCCGCCGAAGCCGCCATCGAGCAGCTGTCTGTCGATGGTCCGGCCGGCACGGCAATTGGCCAGGCGCTCGTGGCTCTGCGTGATCGGGTGGCCTTTACTGCGGTTGCTGATCGGTTGTATGGGTTGCAGGCCGAGATCACCGACATTGTCGAAGAGCTGCGCGGGGTCGCCGACTCGGTCGACGATGACCCAGCATCGCTCGAATCAGTGCAGGCCCGACGCGAAGTCCTGACCGCTCTGCGCCGCAAGTACGGTCCCGATCTTGCAACGGTCATCGAGTTCGGAAACGAAGCGCGTCGCCGACTCGAGGAGATTCAGAATCATGCCGAACGTGCTGTCGAGGTCGCAGCCCGCATCGAGGCACTCGACGCCGAACGAAGCCAGGCATGCGCCGAATTGCTAGCGGCACGGCAAACAACCGCACCGAAACTGTCGAAGAAGGTCCAGACCGAACTTCGCAAACTCGCCTTGCCCAAGGCCCAGTTCGAGATTCAGGTCGATGGCGAAGCGGGTCGAGACGTCGAATTCGTCGTGTCGATGAATCCGGGAGCGCCGATGTTGCCCGTTGCCAAGGTCGCTTCGGGCGGTGAACTGTCACGCATCATGCTGGCGTTGCAACTCGTTGTTGGTGGCGACACCGAGTCGGTGATCTACGACGAAGTCGATGCCGGTGTCGGCGGCGAGGCAGCATTGGCGATCGGCAAAGCGCTGGCCGATGTTGGCACCAACCATCAGGTGTTGGTGGTGACGCACCTCCCACAAGTCGCAGCCTGCGCCGACCATCAAATCAACATCATCAAGACGATCAAGGGAAAGTCGACGGCGACCGAACTGCATGACCTCGACTTCGATGGCCGCATTGTCGAACTCGCCCGCATGTTGTCAGGGTCACCCGACAGCGACAATGCGCGGGCACACGCCGCCGAACTATTGCAGTCACAAGCATCGTGACAAACATGGGCAACGCAATAGCCAAAAAAGGCGCGAACTGTGGGCATCGGCTCGGTGCCCACAGCCATTTGTCGCGTTACGGTGATCTTCCGTGACGAAGCACATCTTCGTAACTGGCGGTGTCGCCAGTTCGCTCGGTAAAGGTCTGACAGCATCCTCCCTCGGGCGGTTGCTGAAGAATCGCGGCCTTCGCGTCACGATGCAGAAACTCGACCCGTACATCAATGTCGATCCGGGCACGATGAACCCGTTTGAACACGGTGAGGTCTTCGTCACCGAAGATGGCGGCGAGACCGACCTCGATCTCGGCCACTACGAACGGTTCATCGACGAAAACCTCTCTCGCAATTCGAACGCGACGACCGGCTCCATCTACTCGGCCGTTCTCGCTGCCGAGCGGCGTGGCGACTATCTGGGCAAGACCGTGCAGGTCATCCCCCATATCACCGACGAGATCAAGAGCCGCATCACCCGCCTCGGTGGAGACGACGTCGATGTCGTGATCACCGAGATCGGTGGCACCGTCGGCGACATCGAGATCCTCCCGTTCCTCGAAGCAATACGCCAGATGCGCCTCGATGTCGGCCGTACCAACGTGTGTTATGTGCACGTCACCCTGGTGCCCTACATCGGTCCCAGCGGCGAGCAGAAGACGAAACCGACCCAACACTCGGTCACCGAGTTGCGCAGTCGTGGTATCCAGCCCGATGCGATTGTGTGTCGCAGCGATGACCCGATCAGCGATGAGCTCAAAGAGAAGATCTCACGCTTGAGCGACGTGCCGGTCGGAGCTGTCGTCAATGCAGCCGATGCAGACAGCATCTATGAGATTCCGCTCGTCATGCACGACGAGGGCCTCGACAAGGCCGTGTGCGAGCTGCTGCACATCGAGGGCGAACCCGACCTTACCGACTGGCGCGATCTCGTTTATCGTGTCCAACATTCTGAACGAACGGTCAAAATCGGCCTTGTCGGCAAATACGTCAGCCTCCCCGATGCGTACCTGTCGATCGTCGAAGCCCTGAACCATGCGGGCTTCGAACGGGGCGTCAAGATCGATCTCGACTGGATCCAGGCCGAAGACGTCGAAGGCCTGCTCGTAGCGAGCCCGCTCAAGAATCTCGACGGAGTCATCATCGCCCCTGGCTTTGGCGAACGGGGTATCGAGGGCAAGATCCGCGCCGCGAACTACACCCGCGAGAACAACATCCCTTGCCTAGGCATCTGTCTCGGTCTTCAGGTAATGGTGGTCGAATTCGCTCGCAACGAACTCGGCTTGACGATGGCCAATTCGTCTGAGTTCGACGCCGGCAACAAACCAACGCCCGATCCTGTGATCCATCTGATGGACGAACAACGCAACGTCACCAATATGGGCGGCACCATGCGTCTTGGGGCCTACGTCGCCGAGCTCGTGCCGGGATCACAGGTTGCGGCGCTGTACGACAAGTTGGTCGTCTCTGAGCGTCATCGACATCGCTACGAGGTCAATCCTGCATACCGCAGCCGGTTCGAAGCACACGGTCTGATGTGCACGGGTCAATCTCCTGACGGCAAACTCGTCGAGTTCATCGAGCTACCCGCACACCCTTTCTGGGTTGGCACCCAGGCCCACCCTGAATTCAAGAGTCGGCCAAATCGCCCCGCGCCCCTGTTCCGCGGCTTGATCACCGCTGCGCTTGCTCGCAGCGAAGGCCGTAACCCGCAGCTGCTTCAGGTCGACGAACCCGCAAAGGTGTCGACTTCGGGCGGCGCCACTGGCTGATCGACTCGCCCAATGAGTGACAAGGCGTTGAGTGACAAGGCGTTGAGTGACACGGCATTGAGCAGCAAGGTGTTTCATGTTGAAGGCGCTCGTGTCGTGCACGAGGGCAAGATCGTCTCGACCGAGATCCTCGATGTGCGCACACCTGAGGGTGATGTCGTCCATCGACAAGTCGTGCGTCACCCGGGGGCCGTAGCTGTCGTGGCGATCCACAACGGATGTGTCGTTTTGGTCGAGCAATATCGGGCGGCCATCGACGCCAATCTGTTTGAGATTCCTGCGGGCAAGCTCGACATCGCGGGCGAAGCGCTCGACGAAGCAGCGCGACGCGAACTCATCGAAGAGGTCGGGCTCGACCCCAAGAATCTGGTTCTGCTTGGTGACTTCGTCACCGCTGCTGGTTTCTGTGACGAGGTATTGACCATCTTTGCTGCGACCGATTGTGTCGATGTCGACCGTCAAGCCGATGGTGTCGAAGAGGAACATTCGATCGTGCATCATGTGCCGCTCGCCGAGATCGATACCTGGCTCAGTGATGGTCGGCTACGTGATGCCAAGTCGTTGATTGGGCTGTTCTGGGCACGCGATCTTGGCTTGCTCGACGCGACTAGCTGAAACCAGCCAAACAGGTCACACTGTCGGCGATGAATGATTCGCGACGGGCGTACTCCTGGAAAGAAATTCCTCACCTGGCGCAACGCACGTTGTGGTCGCTGCGCAAACCCACCCCTGACCCTGAGGACGAAGCCTGGTTGCTCTCGCTACTGTCGCCGACCGAGTCTCGGTTGTATCGGTCGATGGCCGACGTCGATCGGGCACATGCCATCAATTCGGCTCGTGCGGTCGAAGAGTTGGGTACTGACGTCGTTGTTGCGTCGGCGCTGCACGACGTAGGGAAGACCCAGGCGGGCCTCGGTACTCCAGGTCGGGTCGCGGCCAGTTTCGCGGGCCTGCTCATCTATGACCGTGCGCGCTGCTGGAGCGAGAACGGCGGTCTTCGTGGCCAGATTGGCAGGTACCTCGATCACAGCGAGATTGGAGCACAAGAACTCGAGGCAGCCGGTGCGTCGTGGTTAGCGGTGACTTGGGCCCGCGAACATCATCTGCCACCGGAGCAACAGTCGATTGTCGAGGCGACTGCGGCCGCCCTAAAAGCAGCCGACGAGTAGCGCCTTCCAGCGCCGGCGTGCTCGTTCAGCCGGCGTGCTCGGTTCAGTCAGACTGGGCCGCGGCGAGGAGCTGCTGGCAGGCCTGTTCGCACTCGCGGCATGCGTCGGCGCACTGCTGGCAGCACACATGGTCGTGCTGCGAGCATTCGGCAGCACACTCGGCGCACACGGCGGCGCATGCGGCGACGAGCTTCTCCCAGGCGTGACCCGTGGGGGAGGGACGCGACAGCACCTTGGCGGTTACTGCGCAGATGTCTGCGCAGTCGATACATCGTTTGATGCACGACGCCATCGCTGTGGCGTCACGGCTGAGGTCAGAGTCGGCACAGGCAGAACATGCCAGGGCACAGTTCATGGCCGCGGTGGCGGCACGGTGCAGCTCGGCGAAGTCGAACGTTTCTTTGTGGGGGTGGTCAGCGAGGATGTCGGCAAGAGCCATGGCGGAGTTCACTTTCGTGGCGGTCAAGGATGTTCCAAGCCATGGCCTTCCCGATCCGCTCATCGCCAAACCTCGCAACCAGGTAGTTCTGACCGCTTCGGATGGTGACGTCCCCAGGGGACGTCACCATTCGCCTGTTACCAAGCCAAGCGATCAGCTTCTGGTGATCGTGCCGGTGGCGATCTTGGTGAGATCGAGCAGATCGTTGATCTCGTCGCCGGTGACGATGTCGCGGGCTGCGAGCTCGTCGCGGAGCGATCGACCGGACACGATGGCGGCCTTGACAATTTCGGTAGCGACGTCGTAGCCGAGCTCGAGATTCAACGCTGCAGCGGTCGCCAGCGTATGTTCGGCATGCAGCTGGCAACGTTCTCGGTCGACCTCGAGTCGGGCAATACACAGCGTGGTGAACGACGCCGACGCATTCGTCAGCAGTTCGATGCTGGCGATGACGTTGCGGGCGATCACCGGCATGTACACGTTGAGTTCGAGCGCACCCTGGGTTCCGGCGAAGGCGGTTGCGGCGTCGTTGCCTATGACCTGCGCAGCGACCTGGGTCACGACCTCACAGATAACAGGGTTGGACTTGCCCGGCATGATCGACGAACCCGCTTGCAGCGGCGGAATGATCAATTCCGCGAACCCGGTACGTGGACCGCTCGCCATCAGCCGGATGTCGTTGGCGATCTTGAACAACGAAACGGCCGCTCCGCGCAGTTGCGCTGATAGGTCGACAAGATCGTCCTGGGCGCCTTGATGGGCGAAGTGACGATCGGTTTCAACCAGCTTTAGGTCGAGGCGGTCGCTGAGCCGCCCGGCAACCCGAGATGCGAAGCCGATCGGGGCGTTGAGCCCGTTTCCGGTGGCGGTGCCGCCGAGTGGCAATCGGCCGAGGTCAGGCAAGATCCGACGTAGTCGATCAGCCGCCGAGTCGACCTGATCTGCATAGCCATGAAATTCGTCGCCGAGCAGAATCGGGGTGGCGTCCATGTGATGGGTGCGGCCCGCCTTGACCACATCGCCGTACTCGAGGGCCTTGGCACGCAGCGACGCGACCAAGCCGTCCAGCGCTGGCAGAAGCCCAGCGGTAATCAGACCGAGGCATGCGATACGAATCGCTGAGGGGAACGTGTCGTTCGTCGACTGCGACATGTTGACCTGGTCATTGGGATGTACCGGGTTGGCGAGTCGGCGCCCAGCGAGTGTGGCGATGACCTCGTTGACGTTCATATTTGTCGAGGTGCCCGAGCCGGTCTGGAAGATGTCGATCGGAAATTGGGCTGCGTGTTGCCCAGCCGCGACCTCGTTGGCGGCGTCGCTGATCGCTTGGGCGGTCACCGAATCGAGGTCGTTGTTGAGTTCAGCATTGACGATCGCTGCTTCGGCCTTGATCGCTGCCAGCGCTGCGATCAGAGGCTGCGGCACGGTTTCGCCCGAAGCAGTGAAGTTGCCTATCGCTGCGATGGTCTGAGGGCCGTAGAGCGGATCGAGCAGGTCGTCAGGTTGGTTAGTGGCCATACGCGCAACCTACTAGCGCCGTCACGCAAGGTCACTGCGGCAGACGCCACAGCGCTAGAGGAAACCCATGTTGTTGCGGGCTCGTTCGTAGACAACCGAGGCGACGGCTTCGGCCTTGTCGGCGCCGAGGCGCAGCAGGCGCTGGGTTTCGGCGGGGTCGGCTGCGAACTCGGCGTAGCGCTCTTGGATCGGCTTGATCTTGGCAATGACCGCTTTGGCGGTGTCGACCTTGAGGCGCCCGTATTGCGTGTATTGGTCCGCGAGTGTCTGAGGATCGGCGTCGGTCACGGCACCGAGGATCTCGAGCAGGTTCGACACGCCGGGTTTGTTCTCGCGGTCGAAGCGCACATCGTCTTCGCTGTCGGTGACTGCCCGCTTGAACTTCTTCTCGATGCTCTTGGGATCTTCGAGAATCATGATGACGCCGTTTTCGGCCTCGGCGGACTTCGACATCTTGTCGTTGGGACGTTGCAGATCCATGATGCGTGCGGCAACTGGTGGAATCACGTGTTCGGGAATGACGAAGGTTTCGCCGAATCGGCTGTTGAACCGTTGGGCGGCGTCTCGAGCCAGTTCGAGGTGTTGGCGTTGATCGTCGCCCACGGGTACGAAGTTCGTGTCGTACAGCAAGATGTCGGCCGCCTGCAATGCCGGGTAGGTGAACAACGCGCTCGAGATGAATTGGTGTCGACCGCTCTTGTCTTTGAACTGGGTCATGCGGCTGAGTTCACCGAAGCTCACGGTGGTTTCCATCAGCCATGCCAACTGGGCGTGTTGCGGAACCTGGCTTTGCACGAACAAGATGCAGCGCTCGGGGTCGAGCCCGGCAGCCATCAACAATTGGCCCATCCGCAGCGTGCTGGCCCGCAACTCGACCGGGTCTTGGGGCACGGTCACCGCATGGAGATCGACGATGCAATAGACGGCGTCATAGCCATCCTGCATCCGCACATAGTTTTGGATTGCCCCCAAAAAGTTGCCTAGATGGGGTTCGCCCGTGGGCTGGATTCCGCTGAACACTCGTTGCGTCGTCATGCGACGAGCAGGGTAGTGGGCTGAGCGCCTGGGGCGTGAGAGATTTAGCACTTGTGCGTTTCGGGGCCAGCGGCCAAGCTGGGGCCATGACCTATGAAACGATCACGTACCGCGCAGCCGATGGCGTGGGCCACGTCCGCTTGAACCGTCCCGACGGTGCCAATGCCGTGTCGGAAGCCTTTGCACGCGAGCTGCGAGAAGTGATGATCGAGATCGAGTTCGACGACGATGTCCGCGCCGTCAGCGTGACCTCCGAGGGAAAGGTGTTCTGCGCCGGTGGCGACCTCAAAGAGTTTCATTCACAAGGCCCTGATCTGCCGAAACACGGCGCGAAGTTGCTGGTCGACTTCCATGCCGCGCTGTACAAGATGAACCGCATGGCCAAACCATTTGTTGCCGGGGTGCGCGGTGCTGCTGGGGGCGCAGGACTCTCGCTGGTTGGTTCCTTTGATCTTGTCGTCAGCGGTGAGAGCTCGAAGTACACGATGGCCTACACCCGGGCCGGCATGACACCCGATGGCACGTCGTCATACTTCATTGGACGCCACATCGGGCTGCGGCGCATGCTCGATCTCACGCTGACCAATCGTGTGCTCGATGCTGCGACGGCGGAGAGTTGGGGATTGGTGAACCGAGTGGTGCCCGACGACGACGTTGATGCCGCCACCGCCGAGCTGGCTGCGGAACTGGCTGCCGGCGCCCCATTCGCGGTCGGTCACGCCAAACAAGTGATCTACAACGGCTTCGAACAACCGCTCGAGTCGGCGGGCGAATTCGAGGCGTCCATGATCACCGCTGCGATGGCGACCGCCGACGGTCGCGAAGGCATCGCCAGCTTCGTCGAGAAGCGCTCACCGAACTGGACCGGTAAATAGGTTTGGCTCGGGTCAATCCTTGCCGAGGGCGGCCTTGTAGGCAGCGAGGGCACGGTCACGGGCAAACGCGTGGTCGATGATTGGGTGCGGATAGGTGTCGCCCAGGACTACGCCGGCCGCAGCAAGATCGAGTGGTGCAGCGGTGTGTGGTTCGTGAATCACCTTGTTGTCGAGCTTGGCGAGTTCGGGAACCCACTGGCGGATGTAGTCGCCTTGTGGATCGAACTTGCGGCTCTGGGTCCACGGGTTGAACACTCGAAAGTACGGCGCTGCGTCGGTGCCACAGCCGGCGACCCACTGCCAGTTGCCCACGTTCTGTGAGACATCGGCGTCGACGAGGAGATGGCGAAACCATCGTTCGCCCTTGCGCCAGTCGATCAGCAAGTCCTTGACCAAGAACGAGCCGACGATCATGCGGACGCGATTGTGCATCCAACCGGTCTGTCGCAGCTGGCGCATGCCGGCGTCGACGATGGGATAGCCGGTCTGGCCTTGTTTCCATGCATCGAGTTCGTGCGCATCGTCGCGCCACCGAACGCCGTCGTACACCGGCTTGATCGCTGCCGTCGGCATCGTTGGATTCTGGAGCAACAGATGTGCGTACCAGTCGCGCCATGCGAGTTGGCGTACGAAGCCCGAACGGCCATCGGTGCTTTCGCCGACGGTGGCGGCAATCTCGCGGGGCGAGATCGTGCCGAAGCGCAGGTCTACCGAGAGTTCTGATGTGCCATGGATGGCGGGCAGGTCACGGGTGCGGAGGTAGGAATCAACGCGGTCGAGAAAGCCGACGAGCCGACCATGGGCCGCATCTTCACCTCCGGGGAACTCGGCAGCGCCAGCGACGGTCGGCAGCGGCCTACCCGCTGTTGCTGCAATCGTGGCGGCACCTTCGCTGGTCACCCACGGAGTCAACTCGGTGGCGTTCCAAACCTTGTAGAACGGCGTGAACACCTTTGACAGCGTTCCTTTTGCGGTGAGCACCCGGCCTGGCTCGTGCACCAACGTGCCCCAATGGGTTGACACACGGCCGTCGAGTCGGGCGGCGACGCGTGCGTCACGGTCAACGGAGTAGGGCGTCGTATCACTGTTCCACAGCACCGTCGTTGCGTCGATCTGGTCGGCGACGTGGGGCACCATTTCGGTTGGGGTGCCGTGCTCGATGCGCAACCGTCCGCCACGCTCGCGAAGCTGCTGGTCGAGCGCCTGGAGATGTGCGACGAGCGCCGCTTGGCGAAAGCCTCCGGCCCGATCGAAGAGAGCAGGGTCGAGCACGAAGAGGGCCGTGACCGCGTCGCCGCGTTGGGTCGCCGCCGCCCATGCCGGGTTGTCGGCAAGGCGCAGATCGCGACGAAACCACACGAGATGATGCAATGACGGTCCCATGACCAGCCGAGATTACGCGGGCACGACCGAAAGGACCCACCCAAACGGCGCAATCTCGGAAAGGATCTGGGAAAGTTGTGAGTTTCGGGTCTATTGCGCTCGCACGGTGGGCAAATCGCTAGCCTCAGGCCCGTGAGTGTCGCCGTTAAGACGCCCGTTTTCGACGGGCCATTCGATCTTCTGCTGCACCTCATCCTCAAGGACGAAGTCGATCTCTACGAGGTGTCGCTGTCGTCGATCGTCGACGAATACATCACCGTGCTCGAACAGATGGATCATCTCGAGCTCGAAGTGGCCACCGAGTTCCTTCTCATCGCAGCGACGCTCGTCGAACTGAAGAGTCGCCGACTGCTGCCTGATCCGCCCAGCTCTGACCTCGACGAAGAGCTTGCATTGTGGGAAGAACGCGACCTGTTGCTCGCCCGGCTGCTCGAATGCAAAACGTTCAAAGACGCCGCACAATCGCTGCAGGTTCTCAGCAGCGAAGCCAGCCGTTCATATCCGCGAAGGTCGGGGATCGAAGAAGCGTTCATCGGCCGTTTGCCCGACCTGTTCGCCAACATCGAAGCCACACAGTTGCGCGATGCCTTCATGCGGGCGACGGCGCCCAAGCCGGTCA
>JBDNHG010000739.1:0-3184 GCA_041688925.1 Acidimicrobiales bacterium
CACCAACGAATGCCCAGATACGCGAGTTCGACGTGTCGTCGATGCGGCGATGTTCCATGTACCGATTGAATCGTGCGTGATAGATCGAGTTGATCGGGCCCAGGCCCATCGACACCGTGGGGAACTCCCAGAAGTCGGGCATGAGGCGCGGGTGGGGATAACTCGAAAGGCCGTTGCCGCCGACCTCTTGGCGGAAGTTGTCGAGTTGTTCTTCGGTTAGGCGGCCTTCGATGAAGGCCCGGCTATAGACGCCAGGTGCAGCATGACCCTGGAAATACACATGATCGCCAGGCTGACCATCTGACTTGCCCTTGAAGAAGTGATTGAAGCCAACCTCGTACAATGACGACGAACTGGCATAGGTCGACAGGTGGCCACCGACGCCGGTGTCCTTGTTGGCCCGCACGACCATGGCCGCTGCGTTCCAGCGGATGAACGCACGAATGCGCCGCTCGACATGTTCATCGCCGGGGAAGAAGGGCTGCGCATCAGGCGGGATGGTGTTGATATGGGGCGTCTTGGTCAACGGCGGCAGACCCAGATTCAATTCATCGGCGTGTTCCATCAGCCGAGCGATCACATAACGAGCGCGAGCATTGCCCTGGACGGCGGCGAGAGCGTCGAGCGAGTCGAGCCATTCTTTGGTTTCGGCCGGGTCGACATCAGGAAGTGCTCGGGTGTAATGATCAGTCATTACTCGCCACTATCGCAAAGATCCCACGAACTTCGGACGTTTTCTGGGTTGCATTCCAAAGTTTTTATCAGCGGGCCTGCCACCATCACGGGGTGACATCCTCGGCTCAACGAACGACGGTCTACACCGATGGCGCCTGCAGCGGCAATCCGGGGCCTGGCGGGTGGGGTTGGGTAGTGCCCGACGGCGAAGCTGCCTTTGGTGGCGAAGCCCAGACGACCAACCAGCGCATGGAGCTTTCGGCCGCGCTCGAGGCTGTGCGCATGTTGCCGGGGCCGCTGCACATCGTCAGCGATTCGACCTATGTCGTGAACTGTTTTCGTGACAATTGGTGGAAGGGCTGGATCAAACGCGGCTGGAAGAATTCGCAAAAGAAGCCGGTAGCCAACCGCGATCTGTGGGAGCCGCTGATCGAGCTGTATCAGGAACGCGATGTCACCTTTGCCTGGGTCAAAGGCCACAGCGGCGACAAATGGAACGACCGCGCCGACGAGCTTGCAGTCATGGGACGAGACCAAGCGGCAGGCGCCATGGCACCACTCGAGGTGCCAACGTCGGCAGCTACGACCGATGCCGAACAGGGTGCTGCAGCTCGAGGCGACGATGGCGTGCGCAAGATTGCTGTCGTCGGGCATCGGCCGCCCGAGATTGGTGGCTACGGCCCAAATCCTGTCGCCGACGGTGTGCGACGACACATGAAGGAAATTTTGGCAGCCAAGGCGTCGCTCTACGACGAGGTCATGGTCTTGACCGGCCTGCAGCTCGGCTCAGAGACGCTGGCAGCCGAGGCCGCCATCGAAGCCGGTGTCGGGTTCATCGCCGTATTGGCCTTTCCCGATCCTTCGGCGCGCTGGCCGAAGCCTGCCCAGAAACACTTCGATGAACTGATTGACCAGGCAGTCGATGTGGTCGTGCTCGACAAGGCTGTTCCGGCGACGGGCATACAGGTCGCCAAGTCGTTCGGGCGTCGCGACAGCTGGCTTCAGAACAACGCCGCCGAGGCCATCGTCGTGTGGGACGGCGGCAGTAACGGCGTCGAAAAGCAGCTTCGAGCCTTCGAGAGGGTGTTCGGCGACGACGTCTGGCGACTCGAGCCCTGACATTTGTGGAGCAGAGGCGGGCTACTCGGCGGCAGCGAGGTTTGTCAGGACCGTCGAGGTTTTACCACTGCGCAGCGTTTGGGGGAGGAACGAGCCCAAAGGCGGACTACTCGGCGGCAGTGACGGCTTCGAGGCGCTCGAGTGTCTTCTGCATCGATGGCACATGCTTCTTGGGGTAACGCATGAGCTCGATGAACTTGGGCGAGATAGCGGTCGACCAGTCGAATGTCTCGGTGACCATCGTGCCGCCCTCGACTTGTTCGAGTTCATAGCGCCAGCGATGTTTGCCGAAGTGAGCCCACGCAATGAGCTCGTCCTCTTTGTATTCGACGACCGTGCTGCGCATGTCGTAGGGGATACCCATTTTCATCTTCATGCCGAACTTCGAGCCCATCTTCAGTTGTTCGGGTGATTCTTCTTTTGAACCCCGAACGGTGCCCGAGCCGTCGATCTCGGCGTGGCGAGCCGGATTGGCGAGCACGGCAAAGATGTCGGCTGCGGGGGCATCGACGAGTCGAGACACAGACACACTGCGGTTAGCAACGCTGTGGTCATCAACACTGCGGTCATTGGCCATGATCGGTCCTACTTCTTGAGTATTCGGCGCAAAGCCGGTTCGAGCTCTGGATCCTCAAAGCTAAAGCCCGCGTCGGTCAGAACCGACGGCACACCCTTTTGGCTGGCCAGAATCAGTTCTTCCACGAGCTCGGATCCGAACAGCAGTTTCGGCCCGAACAGCGGTACCGGCAGGATCGTCGGGCGGTTCAACACCGAGCCCAACGTTTTGGTGAAGGCCAGGTTCGTGACTGGATTTGGTGTGCAGAGGTTGACGGGTCCGCTGATTGCCCCGCTGGTGTTCCCGTCTGTGTCCCCGTCTGTGTCCCCGTCTGTGTCACTGCCGATCAGGAACTCGATTGCTCGAACCTCGTCGCGCAGCGAGATCCAGCTCAGCCATTGATCTCCTGACCCGAACCGTCCGCCGAGGCCGAACTTGAACAACGGCAGCTGCTTCTTGAGCGTGCCACCCTGGTTGCTCATAACGACGCTTGTGCGAATGTGCGCCGTGCGGATGCCAGCCGTCTCGGCAGCGGCGGTTGCTGCTTCCCAATCGACACAGACGCCGGCGAGAAAGCCGGATCCGGCGGGGTTGGATTCGGTGAGTTCGACGTCGCCTTGACTGCCGTAGTAACCAATGCCGCTGCCGCTCACGAGCACGTCGGGTCGGCGGGTCAGTCCAGCCAGAGCGTTGGACAGCAGAGCGGTGCCCTTGGTTCGGCTGTCACGGATGACACGTTTGCGTTCGTCGCTCCAGCGTTTGTCGCCAATGCCTGCGCCGGCCAGATGAACAACTGCGTCGGCGCCTTCGAGACTGGCAGCATCGATGGTGCCC
>JBDNHG010000740.1:0-6192 GCA_041688925.1 Acidimicrobiales bacterium
CAGGGGTCGCCATCTCGACGGGTACCCGACCATCCTGCACCGCACCGGTCACCGTGACCGTCGCGTTGTAGATGTGGCCGACATGGGTTGCTGTTGGGTTCGACTCGGGCCAGACGATGGCGCCGCCCTTACCAGGATCGGTCACACACTCGTACTCGGGTAGCTTGCAGTCTTCGTCGGCAAGTGCCGTGTAGAAGTTGCTGATCCAGCCCTGGGTGCCGCCTTCTTCGACGAGGCGAACCTCGGCGTGAGTGACGACATCGGTCACGAAACGACCGGTGAATTCGACTCGCATGACGCCGCCAACAGAGTGAATAGCACCACCGGCTCGTTCCCACACAGGACCCTCGGTGTCGACACACGCAGGTATCCGATAACACGCATCTTCATCCTGGGCCAGGTCAGCGATACGAACCCATGCCGAGTTCTGCGCCGATGGTGATGCCTGCTTGAAATGGATCAGCATGAAGTCGTTGATGATCGTTGGAGTCGGGAAACCAACAGGCTGGACTGGACCGAATATCTCGGTGTTACCAGCTGTGGTGTGCAGGGTGCCGTTGTGCCAGCCGACCTGCTTGGTCTCGTTTGGCTTCTCCCAGACGGGAACCGCATCGGGTCCCGGGCACTGCCATTCGATCTGTTCTGGCGGGCAATAGTGCTTGCGCAGATTGTCGGTGCGGACCCAACCCCGCTGATCATCTGCACTTCCCCACTTGGCCTCGTACCAGACGGCACCCCCAACGGTGGTCTCACGGCCGGTCAGTAGTACGTCGCGCACGGCGTCTTCGCGGCGCGTCGTGCCACCTGGTTCGACAAAGACGTGTTCGAGCCACACGACGCAACGAGGCGGCATGTGTTCTGGTGGCACTGGCTTGATTGGATTGCCGCAGTAGCAGCGGGTGCGGACATCGCCGTTGCTGTCAACCAGCACAGCGGTACCAGCAGCGAGGACGGTGTCGATTTCATACGGTGAATACGAGTCGGTGTCGAGCCCGTGGTTCAGCACCCGGGTGTCGGTTGCAAGCACGCGCACCTCGAGACTGCGGATGTAGTCGGCGATCTCGACGAACTCGATGGCTTGCACCTTGGCCCATGCCTCACCAATATCGGGATTGGCGTACAGGAACGAAATCAATCGTTCGGGGTCACAGGTGTTCTCTTCAGTGCCGCCGTACAGGCCGGTCTTTACCGCCGCATCGAGCGCGGCAACGTCGAACTCTTCGACCTCGACCTGTTGCGCTGGGTCTGCTCCTTCGAGCAGTTGCAAGGCCTCGTCCATCGCAACGGCTTCTTGTTCTTCTTGGAACGCGACCAGCTGCACGGACAGTGGGAAAAATGGGTCAGATCCACGCGCATCGCGTGGCTCGAATACTGGATCGGTCGCAGCGGTTTCGGTGATGACATAGCGAGCGCCGTCGCTGGCGGTGTCATCACTGCGGTTCGCCATGAACAGGCCAGCACCGGCAACGAGGCCGCCTATGACGACCACGAGAGCAGCAACTACAGCGAATCGCTTTCCCTTGCCCTGGTTCGGGCCGTGGTTGTTGGTGGATTCAGCTGGTGGGCTTCCCGGTGGCGGTTGCCAATTGGTCGTCATCTGACGTTCTCCTTCGTTGGGGTAGCTCCAGTGTCGTCTCAGCAGGGCCTTGCGGTCCGTGCTCTCATTCACACTCTGCGCATGACCTTCGCCACTGGCGATGTGTCAGCTTCAGCACATTCATTTCTGTGGTGGTCGCCTGGCGTCTAGCGTCAGGGCATGACCGCGGCCCGACCACTCCCCCTTGATGGCGTCGTGGTGCTCGACCTCGGGCAAATCTACCAGGGCCCCTACGCCGGGTTCTTACTTGCTCAGGCCGGCGCCCGCGTGATCAAGGTCGAACCACCCGATGGCGAAGCCGGCCGAGTCCGGGGACCCAACCTTGCGTTCGCGATGCTCAACGCCGGCAAAGAGTGCATCACCCTCGACCTAAAACTGGACGAGGACGTCACCCGTTTCAAGCAACTCGTCACGACCGCCGACGTCGTGCTGATGAACTACGCGCCGGGCGTTCCCGAGCGACTCGGCATCGGGTACGACGAACTGGCAACAGTCAATCCGCGGCTGGTCTATGCCCATGCGTGCGGATTCGGCGTGCGCAATCTCGACGGCTCGCCCACCGAGTCGACCATTCCCGCAATGGACCTAACGGTGCAAGCGCACAGCGGCGCCATGAGCGTCACAGGCAACGATGGCGACCCACCACTCAAGTCAGGAACCGCATCGATCGACTTCCTTGGCGGCACCCATTTGTATGGCGCCATTACAACAGCGCTGTTCGAGGTCGAGCGCACAGGTCTCGGCCGTTCGGTCGAGGTCGCAATGGCCGACGCCGCCTACTTCACCCTTGCCACCAATCTGGGCCAGTGGCAAGCGACCGGCACAACCATGCGCAACGGCAACCGTCACGCCGGCCTCGGCATGGCGCCATACAACGTCTACGAGTGTGCCGATGGACACCTCGCGATCATCTGCGTCGCGAACCGGCATTGGCGGGCGTTGCTGCCTGTCATCGGGCGCGAGGACCTTCTCGACGACGACCGGTTCCAGAGCCAGGCCGCACGCGCCAAACACATGGCCGACGTCGACGAAATCGTCACGGCATGGACTTCGCATCTGCCCAAATTCGACGCAGCCTCGGCCCTGCAACAAGCCCATGTTCCGGCTGCTGCTGTGCGCACTGTCGACGAAGCTGTGCACGACACCGACCAGATAGCTCGCAGGGCCATTCAGTGGATCACGCACCCCGAACTCGGTGACATACCGTTGCACGCCAGTCCAATTCGCTGGCATGGCAGCGAATTGCGTGACCTTGTTGCCAACCGGCCACTCGGGGCCGACAACCAAACCGTGTTGGGCGACTAATCAGCCCACTCGACTGGGCATTGCGCCCTCGTCGGCGGTCGCATAGACGCCGTGTTCGTCGATCGTGCACACGAGCGACTTGATCTTCCACCCGTCGGGGGTTCGTGCATAGATCTCGTCGTAGGTACCAATGATGCGAACAAATGACCGCTCGTCGCCTTTCGTGTGCATCATCAGGAACCGCCATGCACCTGTCGCTGTGTCGCCGTCAACCTCGATCACTGGATTGAAGACCTGGTGGGCGGGGCGTTTCACTCGGCCGCTGTTGCGGATGCCGTTCCCCATCTCGACGATCAGTTCTCGGCCAACAGTGACCGAGCCGCCGGCTACGGCCCAAGTTCCATCGGGCATGAACACGTCGGCGAGTGCTGCACCATTGTGATCGTCGTCGCACGCCGCGCAGTACGCGGCTTTGAGTTTGCGGATGGCCTCGATGTCTTCGAGGACCTGCAGTCGTTCTTCGATTGTCATCATCTTCCACCCGTCGGGGGTTCGTAGGTTGCTCAGCCACCCAGTTGGGCGAGCCGATCGATCGAGATACCGCAGTCGGTGAAGATGCTGAACAGTGCCGTGGTATCAGACATAGCTTCGGGGTCGGTGAAATCGAGCTTGGTGAAGAGGCAGCCAGCCTCGTCCTCGGTGAAGCCCGCGGCCACAAGACTTTGTACTGCCTGGTCGCGAATTGTGCCGTCGAACTCGAAGTCATCATCGGGGGTGAACAGATCTGCTTCGGTTGGCGGCTCACCCGGATCGGTACCGATGGCACACGCTTCGAAGTTGTACTTCTCGATGTTGTAGCTCGCAAGCTGCATAGGTGCATCGAACTGCTCGATGACGGCCAGATCGAGGTCGATGAATGACCACTCGGCATCCTCGAGCGCTGCGGTGAGAACGGCCATTGCATCGATGGTCTGCTCTACATCAGCGGCAATTTCGGGTGGAGCCAAGCGCTGCGACGCTCTGATCAGAACGGCCGCCTGCTTGAATCCCTGTTCGATTGCAGCCGGGTCGGTGAAGTCGATCGCATCGAGTGCGTCGGTGCCTTCTTCGACCACAGACGCAGCCTGGCACCAGTCGTCGGCATCGACCACTGCTTGCAGTGCCGCCGCCTGATCAACCGTTGCGGCAGACGACCTGTTGGCCGCAGCCGAAGTTGGCGTTTCCGCAGGAGCAGTAGTTGGCGCCGACGTCGGTTCGGGATCGGGCGTTGCGATGTCGGCCGAGTCGTCTGCATCGGCATCGCTTGTGGTGTCGTCACCATCGGTACCTGGATCGGCGCTGTTCGCATCGTCGGTCTGTGCCGTGCTCGCCGTGTCGATGGTTGTATCGGTGCTACATGCAGCAAAAAACATCGACAGGACGGCCAGCAGAGTTACGAGCTTCTTCATATCGCACGACGTTAACGCGCCCCCATGACGAAAGACACGCGCCCTACTGCATCTCTGAACCCTCCCGTTGAAATAGTCAACGTGAGGGTTCAGAGATGACGTGAGAGGGGTCAGAAGGTGATGACGCTGCGGGCGACGCTGCCTGACTTCATTGCGTCGAAGCCCTCGTTGATTTCTTCGAGCGAGATCGTGTTCGACACCATTTCGTCGAGTTTGAGGCGGCCATCGATGTACATGTCGACGAAGCGAGGCATGTCGGTGCGGAACTGGTTCGAGCCCATGTTCGAGCCGGTGAGCTTCTTTTCGTAGAGCAGCTCGGGGCCGTGCACCTCGATCTTTGTGCCCACCGGAATCATGCCGATGACCGTGGCTTGGCCGCCGTTGCGCAACATGGCGAAACACTGCTCGGCGGTAACTTTGAGCCCGACAGCCTCGAAGCTGTGATGCACGCCTCCGTTGGTGATCTCTTTGACGGCTTCGACGGCGTCGGTCTCGTTCGCGTTGATGACATGGGTGGCTCCCATTGCCTGGGCGAGTTCGAGCTTTGACTCGACCATGTCGACAGCGATGATCTTGTTTGCGCCCGCGATGCGTGCGCCCTGGATGGCCGAGAGCCCGATGCCGCCGGCACCAATGACAGCGACCGACTCACCAGCCGCAACCTTGGCGGTGCGAAAGACAGCGCCCAGACCGGTCGTGACAGCGCAGCCAATGAGGGCCGCCTTGTCGAGCGGCATGTCCTTGTCGATCTTCACCACGGCCTGTTCGTGCACCAGCATCTGCTCGGCAAATGACGACAGGTGCAGGAACTGGTTGACCGCTTCGCCGCCTCGGCTGAGACGTGGTGCCTCGCCGGGTTGACGCACGAGTTCGGTTGCCTTGTTCTCGCACAGGCTCAGGTGCCCATCGGTGCACTGCGAACAGTGGCCGCAGAACGCGGACAGGCAGGTGATCACATGATCGCCTGGCTGCACATAGTGCACCATTGAGCCAACAGCCTCGACGACACCAGCAGACTCGTGCCCGAGCACGGCCGGACACGGATACGGATACTTGCCCTCCATGAAGTGCAGATCGCTGTGACACACACCGGCTGCCGAGGTGCGAATCAGCACTTCGCGCGGCCCTGGCGCCGCGATCTCGATGTCCTCGATCTCGAGCACACCAGGAATTGAGTTGAGTACCGCAGCCTTCATTTTGGCCAAGCCCTTTCATTGCTTACAGGTCGTTACGCAGCATTGCGTTTCTGCGCCAATCCTGGCACATCCGCCGTTCGGCCGAGTGACTGGCGGACCTCAGCGGTCTTCGACTCGCCGCAGGACGAGAAACCATGACAGGGTCGCCGACATAGCGACCAACACGACGGCCATGATTCCGGCTTCGGCAACGAAGGCATCCTCGAATGAACCAAAGATGCGCGTCGTGAGTGTCGGATACCCGAGCGGAGCGATGATCAAGGTGATTGGCAGCTCCTTCATCGTTGAAAGCAACACCAGTCCAACAGCTGCGAGCAGCCCTGGACCCATGAGCGGCAGGTCGATCGTGCGAAGGCGTCGAAGTCGGCCGGCGCCGAGTGTCGCCCCGACATCGTGAAACCGGTCGGGCACTGCTTGTACCGCCACCAGCGTGATTCCCAAAGCCAACGATCCAAACCGCACCACATAGGCGAAGACAAGCAGCGCTTTCGAGTCGGTGAACAGTTCGCCTGCAAAGCCGGAACGCAGCGTCCAGTACCGCAGCGAGAGCGCGATCAGGATGCCCGGCAAGGCAAAGGTGGCGATGACGACAGCATGCGACATTGAGCCGATGCGGCTGCGATACCGCCCGACGAGGAAGGCGATCGGCAGCACCGCTGCAACCGCAAACACGGCTGCAAGCACGCTCGATTCCAACGTGTTGCGG
>JBDNHG010000741.1:0-1671 GCA_041688925.1 Acidimicrobiales bacterium
ACTCGGGTGTGACCGGTAACGACGTCACGTCGACGAAGTCGCAATCGCCCGGCTCAAAGCTGCCAACGATCACTCTCGGCAAGAGTTGCTCGCCTGCCTCGTTGACCTGGATGCCGAGATCGGGTGCTGCTGCATCACCGTCCGCGAGCGTGATGGAACTGGCGGTAGATGCATCGGCAAACGCATCGGCATTCATCGTCATGTACGCGGTCGAAGGCTCAATAGCGCAGGCACTCATCATGAGCGTCAGCACCGTGAGGATCGCCAGAATCGCGTTCGGTCGTCGTCGCACCCGACGTCTATCGGCAGCTTTTCGGCGCGAATTACCCATTCACATCACCAAGTTCGATCGGCCTCGCCATTGGCCGGCAGGCAAGCCAGAGCACGAGAAAGTGCGGTTGGTGCCGATCGCGCTTCACACACAGCGACCATCTGGCCTAGCTTGGCCGCAATGGATCTTGCTGAGAATCTCGGACAACTCAAGGCATCGGGCTGGACTTCAATCCCGGTGAAGGAAGAAATCCGCCGCAACGCCATTGCGCGGATTCAGAGCGGCGAACCGCTCTTCGAAGGAATACTTGGCTACGAGAACACCGTCGCCCCCCAACTCGAAAACGCACTGCTCGCCGGTCACGATGTCGTGTTCCTTGGCGAACGAGGTCAGGCCAAGACCCGCATGATTCGATCATGCATCGGCCTGCTCGACGAGTGGATGCCGATCATCGCCGGCAGCGAGATCAACGACGACCCGCTGAACCCTGTGTCGAAATATGCCAAAGACATCGTCGAAGCCGAAGGCGATGACACCAAGATCGCCTGGGTGCACCGCAGCAGTCGTTTCGCCGAGAAGCTGGCGACGCCCGACACCTCAATCGCCGACCTGATCGGCGAGGTCGACCCGATCAAGGTCGCCGAAGGCCGTTACCTGAGCGACGAGCTCACCCTGCACTACGGCATGGTCCCCCGGTCGAACCGCGGGCTGTTCGCCATCAACGAACTGCCTGATCTTGCCGAGCGCATCCAGGTCGGCCTGCTCAACGTGCTCGAAGAACGCGACGTACAGATTCGCGGCTACCGCATCCAGTTACCGCTCGACATCATGATGTTCGCATCGGCCAACCCCGAGGACTACACCAACCGCGGCCGCATCATCACGCCGCTCAAAGACCGGTTCGGCACCCAGATCCGCACCCACTATCCGCTCGAGATCGACACCGAACTCGAGATCGTCGAGCAAGAGGCCGACGTCTTCAAGGCCGACGGCATCGATGTCAGCGTTCCCGACTTCATGGCCGAAATCATCGTCACCATGAGCCATCTCGCTCGCGAGAACCCTCATGTGAATCAGCGATCGGGCGTGTCGGTTCGCCTGAGCATCGCCAACTACGAGACTCTGGTGGCCAGCGCAGTGCGGCGCACCCTGCGTCAAGGCGGCACCAAGGCGGTGCCTCGCATCACCGACCTGCCATCGCTCACCCCGTCGACCATGGGCAAGATCGAGGTCGAGTCGATGGACGACGGCCGTGATGCCGAGATCATCGAACATCTGCTCTCGGCGGCCACCGTCGTGGTGTTCAAAGAATCGCTCGACCACACCGAAGTCAGCGCCGTGCTCGATGCGTTCGAAGAGACCCAGGCCGTCGTGCACACCGGCGACGACATCGCCGACAC
>JBDNHG010000742.1:0-14468 GCA_041688925.1 Acidimicrobiales bacterium
CTGCTGTCGAGCAATCAAAGAAGACCTGTGCCGCCGCGCTGCCAAGACGTGGGACTGCGAGATCGACGACGTCGAATGGGTCGATGGTCAGGCCCAACATGCAAGCGGTACCGAAACACCGCTGTCGCTCGCTGACCTGGCTGCGAAATCGTCCCGCACCGGCGGGCCAATTTCGGTCACCAAGTCTGACAATGTGCGCGGCGCCGGTGCCGCTTTCACCACCCAAGTCGTCGATCTCGAGATAGACGAAGAGACTGGCGTGTGCCGAGTTGCTCGTTACACCACCGCCCAAGATGCCGGCAAGGCAATCCACCCGAGTTATGTCGAAGGACAGCTGCAGGGCGGCGTTGTGCAAGGCATTGGGTGGGCGTTCAACGAAGAGTACATCCACCGTGCTGACGGCACCCTGGACAACGCGAGCTTCCTCGACTACCGCATGCCGGTCGCATCCGACCTGCCGATGATCGAAACAATCGTCGTCGAGGTGCCGAACCCGAACCACCCCTATGGTGTGCGCGGCGTTGGTGAGGCGGGCATCGTCCCTCCAATGGCTGCTATCGGCAATGCCATCGAACGAGGCACTGGCATTCGTCTGACCGACCTGCCGATGTCACCAGTGCGGCTGCTCGACGCCATCAATCAGCGCAACGCAAGTTAATACGAGGGCACGGCGACCGTGACCAAACCCGGGTCCCTGGGACCGTTGACGATTCACTTCAACACAGACGAGCGGAGCGAGGCGGGCTACCCGTGATTACGGTCAAATTTTCAACATCGCTGCGTGATCTCACCGGTGAAGACGACGAGATTCAGGTTGACGCACCATCGGTGCGTCGCCTGATCGCGTTGCTCGACGAGCGTTATCCCGGCATCGGCGAGCGCCTGAGTGAAGGCACCTCGGTTGCCATCAATGGCGAGATCTTGCCCGACGCACTCTACGAAGACATCCCCGACGGCGCCGAAGTCCATTTCCTGGCCACCCTGGCGGGTGGCTAGAGGCAGCCCGGATCGCTCGCTCGGGGTCAGTGGCCTGGAGTCTGGGGTCAGTGGCCTCGTGTCAGTGGTCTGTGTAGTGACGGGCGGCGAGGTCAGGCGGAGGAGTGCTTGCCAGAAGCCACCGTTCCGGTCAGGCACCGCCTGCGGGCCGCTCCAAGGATGTCACGCTCACCTACAAATTGGTAGTGCCACTCGTGGCGGACACCGGCGACATTGCGATGTTCGTCTCCGACATCTGGCACCGTCGGCTGCCGACCCTGCCGCGTGACCCTGGCCGAGACTTCATCCAGATCCACTATGGACGACGCGACATAGCGCAACGATTGCGAACAACAGACCGCACCCATCAATTGTCAGACGAGGCCCTCGCTCGCGTAGGCGACGACCGCCGGGCTCGCACGGTTGTTGGGTTGCATGAGCCCCTGTTCTACGACGGGTGAACACCGCGCTGACTTTCTTCCGCACCACGGGTTGGCACTAAGTTCGCGACAATGCGATTTACACCAACTGAGCTGACCGCCGACGAGCTGGTCCTCCAAGCTGAGGTGCGCTCGTTTCTGGCCGACGAGCTGCCACCGGGCAGCCATGAACCCGGACTGGGTATGTCGGCGCGCCACGATCGAGCCTTCTCCAAAAAAATGGCCGAACGCGGCTGGGTCGGCATGGCGCTTCCCAAAGAATGGGGTGGGAGCGACAAGAAAGCCGTCGACCGCTTCATCGTCGTCGAAGAGATGCTTCGCTGGGGCGCCCCCGTTGGTTACCACTGGGTCGCCGATCGTCAGACGGGCAACATCATCAACAAGTTCGGCACCGACGAACAGCGCGAACGTTTCCTCCCGCCAATCTGTCGGGGCGAGCTTGGTTTCTCGATCGGCATGAGCGAACCCGACAGCGGCTCCGACCTCGCCTCGGTATCGACGCGAGCCGACCGCGACGATGGCGGCTGGATCGTCAACGGCACCAAGATCTGGACCAGCAACGCGCACGACAATGACTGGTTCATCTGCCTGCTGCGCACCACACCGACCGAGCCTGGCGGCAACAAACGAGAAGGTTTGAGCCAGCTGCTGATCGATCTCAAGAACACCGACGGTCTCGAGCTCAGCCCGATTCCGTTTCTGAACGGCGAGCACCATTTCAACGAGGTCTCGTTCAACGACGTCTTCGTGCCTGACGAAAATGTCGTTGGCCAACCCGGCATGGGCTGGAATCAGAACACCACCGAAATGGCCTACGAACGTGGCGGGCCAGACCGGTGGTTGTCGCCGTTTTCAACGGTCGAACAGCTGCTTCGCGAGGTCGACGGCACATCGCTCGGCGAACGTGCCATCGACCTGTTCGGCGAGCTCACCGCTCGGTGGTGGGCGCTGCGCAACCTGTCACTCTCGGTCTCACGACTCATCGACGACGGCGAAGCACCGTCGATCGAGTCATCGCTCGTCAAAGAGATGGGCACTCGTTTCGAAATCGAGATAATCGAGAAGCTGGTCGAATTCGTCGATCATGAAATCTCGCCTGAGTCGGCGTCCATGTTCGAACGGCTGCTCGCGCAGTGCGTGCTCACCGGGCCAGGCAACACCATACGAGGCGGCACGATCGAGATCCTGCGATCAGTAGCCGCCAAAGGACTACAAGGACTGCCGGTATGAGCGTCGACACCCTGATCACCGACACGGCTTCGCGCCTGTTCGCACAGCACTGCACCCACTCGGCGATCCAACAAGCCGAAGCCGACGGGGAAGCCCCCGCCATCTGGCAAGCGTTCGCCGAAACGGGATTCCCGTGGATCTCGTTGCCCGATACCGCCGGCGGTTCGGGCGGCACCCTGCTCGACGCACTCGAGGTGCTGCGCCTGGTGGGGTACTACGCCGCTCCGATCCCTGCCGCCGAAACCGGCATGCTGGGTGGCTGGCTCTTGGCCACTGCTGGGCTCGAACTCCCTGAGGGCATCGTCTCTGTCATGCCAGGGTCCAATGCCGACACGCTGGCGTTGGCATCCAATGACACCGTGTCGGGCACAGCCCACATGGTCCCCTGGGGTCGAGCTGCTGAGCGTATTGCGGTTGTCATCGATGGCCAGGTGGCATCGATTCCGACGGACAAGGCCACCGTCGTGCCAGGAACTTCGCTGGCAGGTGAACCCCGTGACACGCTGACCTTCGACCAATGCGCAGCCGATGTTGTCGCGGCTCCCCCGGGCGTCGATGCCGAGGCACTGCGGTTCCGCGGCGCGCTGAGCCGGGTGGCGTTGATGGCTGGCGCTATCGAGAAGATGAGCCAATTGACCGTCAGCTACACCAACGAGCGCGAGCAGTTCGGCCGGCCGGTGGCCAAGTTCCAGGCCGTGCAGCAACACCTCGTGTGGGCCAGTCAGGATGCGGCGTTGACCCGCATGGCAGCCGAGTCAGCGGGGCGTCAAGCAAACCGCGCCGATGCCCGTTTCGAGATCGCGTCAGCGAAACTTGTTGCCAACCAAGCAGCGACCCGCGCAACAAAGGCCTGCCATCAGGCCCACGGTGCCATGGGTATGACCCAAGAATACGAACTGCATCACTCGAGCCGGCGGCTGTGGGCGTGGCGTTCTGAATATGGCGGTGTGCGCGAATGGTCGGCATGGGTCGGCCGAGTTGCCGTCGCCCAAGGGGCCGACGGGCTCTATCCGCTCATCGCCGGCGGGGCTCCAGCAGCGTGACCGACGGCCGCTGACACTCGGACGGCGCTCGTTCGCTGGCAGCCCGCTGGGCTCGAACGGCAGCCGCACCCACCCCGCAAGACTGGGTGCCACTGTCCGTTCGTCTACCAATCCTTCGGCCGTTCACTGCGAGCCTTTACGACTTGTGGGCAGTAGTGCTCAGGCCAATTCGACAATCGTTCGAACGACCTAGTGCGAATTGACGAAGCGGCTCGCTTTGACAGAGCGCCGTGGTGTCGAGAAGGATCAGAGTCCAACCGAAGGGCACATCGATGCGACTCATTCCCCTCAAGATCGGCCAGCTGAGCATGCACATGGGTGCAGTCACCGGCGTCGATGAGATGACCGACTTCCCGATTCTCTCCTGGCTGACCGAACACCCCGAGGGATTGGTTCTCTTCGACACCGGCATGCACGTTGACTTACAGACCACCGTCGACCGCATCGGAGCCGAGGCGGCCAAACGTATGGTTCCCGACTTCTCTCCTGGCCAGGAGCTGACCGCGCGGTTGGCGCAACGTGGGCTGCGTCCCGACGACATCGACCGCATCGTGCTCAGCCATCTGCATTTCGACCATGTCGGCGGCAACGAAGAAGTACCCGATGCCCGAGTAGTCGTCCAACAAGCCGAGTGGCAGGCGGGCCATGACCAACGCCTGATCGACTACGGGGTCTACAACCCCAACGACTATGACCACGGCCACGACGTGCAAGAAATCAACGGTGAACACGATGTGTTCGGCGATGGAACCATCGTGTGCTTGCCGACTCCCGGTCACACACGCGGCCATCAGTCCTTGCGAGTGCAGCTCGATTCGGGGCCGGTCGTGTTGACCGGCGACTGTGTCTACATGCAGAGCATGCTCGACGCCATGCAAGTACCGACCATGGCCAGCGAACGTGCGCAGGCCCAGCACCTCGAGTCGATGCGTTATCTGGCGTCGCTACAAAAGGACCACGGCTGCCGGTTGTTCTTCGGCCACGATCAGGCGCAGTTCGCAGCCATTCCAGCCGACGGCCTCGTCTGATGGGCAGCGCAAGCCAACCAAACACCGGCCAGACCAACACAGGCCATTTGAGCTGGACGGTCGGAGCGCCTCCTCCCGACACCTGGCCATACGCCGGGTCACGTCTCGGTGCTCATCGAATCCAAGGGTGAGTCGGCCCTGATCACCGGCGATATGACCCATACCCCGTTGCAGTTCGCACTGCCCGATCTTGCAGCGTCGGCGTTCGACACCGACAGCGCCGCGTCGACCCAAACGCGACTCGACATCATCGAACGGTTCACCGACACCGATACCCAGCTACTCGGCACCCACTTCGCTCCCCCAACGTCGGGTGTGCTGCGCCGATCTGGCGACACGGTGGTCTTCAAGACCAACGATTGAACGCCAGACATGCAGTAAACCCGATGCATCTGAGCGTCGGCCACCGCTAGCCTGCCGACATGGCGACCGTGGAACTTGCTGATGAGCGGCGCGCGCTCGAAGACGCACGTCAGGCGGCAGCAGACAAGCTTGCTTCGCTGCAAACCATCGAATTGATGGCTGCCGATGAAATCAGCCAGGAATATATGGAGGCCGTCATCCGGGGCGCGGTCGAGAAACTGTCGCGAGAGCTGACCGTTTTTGGGCGCATTGACGACGATGAGGTATGGCGAGTCGGAATCTACGGTGTGCAGAAAGACCACACGCCTGTCGTTATCGACTGGCGAGCGCCTTTCGCTCAGGCTTTCTACCAAGCTCATTTTGACGACCCCCAGGGTCTCAAACGGCGAGTGAGTTATGTCGGTGCCATCGACGAGTTGTTCGTCGAAGAGTTCGTCACCGGCGAGGTGACGGGCTCGTCACCGCTGATGGCAGAGCTGTCTCGATCACGCGGCGAAACCATGAAGACTGCGGTAGCGACGCTTCAAGCCGAACAGGACGAACTCGTTCGACGCGACCCCGACGAACAAATTGTGATCCGCGGCGGCCCAGGTACCGGCAAGACCGTCGTCGGCCTCCACCGTGCTGCCTGGATCGTCTACAACGATCAACGACTGCTCTCGGCTGAGCTGATCCTGGTCATTGGTCCGACCGATCGCTACCTCGAATATGTCTCGTCGGTGTTGCCTACGTTGGGTGAAGCCAAGGTTCGTCAAACGACCCTGGCACGCCTGCTCGGCGCAACCTCCGAAATCGGTGCAGACATCGACTGGCCTTCGGTGCTCGACCGGTTCGAAGCGTCGTTGTACAAACGCGAATCTGTCATGATCAAGCGGCAAAAGGTACCGGCCGAGGTGAGCATCGAAATACTCGACCGGATCGCCGCTTCGAAGCTGCCGTGGCGCAAGAAACGTGCCGGCGTGGTTGCCGGTCTTGCTCGCTTCAGTGGCCGGCCCGATGCCCAGGTTCGCGAAACTGCTGCCGAGTTGATGCCGCCGATGAGCGCGAAACAGGCCTTCAAGCGGCTGCGGAACCGAGCCGTTCTGGCTGCGTGTGGGGTCGGCGACGAACAGATCGACGCATGGCTCCAGGTCGAAGACGACGGGCCATTGCGCGACGAGCTGAAGTCGCGTTTCGAGCAGGCACCGATGCAGTATTCACATGTCATCGTCGATGAGGCCCAGGATCTCACGACGATGCAATTGCGGGCAGTTCGGCGCCGAGCCAAAGGCATGACGTTCGTCGGCGACGACGCTCAGGCCTCGGTAGCTGGTGCGCTCGGCCTGCGGTCAGTCGCTGAGACACTCGGCATCGAGGCCACCGAGTTGACGACCGCCTATCGCATGTCTGCCGAGATCGCCGACTGGTTGAACGTCCTTGCCGCAGCAACCGAACTCCCTGCCGTCGTGCTGGTCGGAATCCGTCCAAACGGCATCGATGTCGTACTCGACGAACCATTCGAAGCCGCCCGTGAACGACTCGATTCGGCCTATGACAACTGGCGGGTGCTAAGCCATGGAGACGTCTGGAGCCACAAGGGAATCGAGTACGACGCAGTGCTTGTCGACGTAACCGACATGAGCGCAGCTGAGCTCTACCTTGCGGCCTCTCGCGCAGCCCACGAACTCGTCGTCTGCAACGCACCCGACAACATGTTTTCGGCGACTGGCTAGACCGACAAAAGTCCCCGGGACCGTAGAGGCCTCAGCTCCGACAGCGTTTGCGAGCCCCAGCGAGCAAAGGCGGACTACCCCTAGTCATCGGTGACGCCATCGATCGATTGACGGATGAGATCGGCGTGGCCGCAGTGGCGTGCGTACTCCTCGATCATGTGGACCATGATCCAACGCAGGTTCCATTGCTCGCCGCTGTCGAATGTCTTGATGGCGAGCTGGTCAAGCGACTCTGCTGCAGCAAAGATCGCTCGACTTCGGCCAACAGATAGGTCGTACTGCACGAGAATCTCGGCAGGCGAGAGTAGGTCTGCATTGGAGAACTCCCAGTCGTGGTCGGCTTCCCAGTCAACGTTTGCCCACGGCTCGGGTGCGTCGTTGCCCAGAAAGCGCTCATCGAACCAACAGTCTTCGACGAAGGCCATGTGATAGATCAACCCGCCGATCGTCAGGTCGGATGGGGCAAGCGTTGCGGCCAGCTGTTCTTGGCTCAGGCCGGATCCCTTCCGCGCCAGAACCGCTCGGTAGTAGTCGAGCATCTCGACGAGGGTTGTCGGCTCGTCTGCAGAGAGCGCCGTTGAAGGCAGCGGAGGGCTCAGATCGCGGTTCTCGTCTGTCATGGCGGCAACCGTAGTTGCGGTCCAAGTTCGGTTTCCCGACATATTCGACCGCCCGTTGCAATCGAGGCTGATCCGCGAGCAATAATGGGCGAATGCAGATCACGCCGACCAATGGTGCGCTCGGCGCTTTCGTCACCGACGTCGACCTGGGCCGACCCCAGTCGCCAGCGACACGGTCGGCGCTTCGCTCGGCATGGCTCGAGTATCTCGTTCTGGTGTTTCCCGATCAGCCGCTCTGCGAAGAAGACTTCCTCGCCTTTGCCGTCACGCTGGGCGTGCCTGGTCGTTACCCGTTCGTCACCGGCCTGCCCGACTTTCCTGAGATCATCGAGGTCAAGAAACTCGAACACGAGCGCAACAACTTCGGCGGCATCTGGCACAGCGACACCGTTTACCTCGAGCAGCCACCGATGGCATCGATGCTGATTGCTCGCGAGATCCCGCCCACCGGCGGCGACACCGAGTTTGCCGACATGTATGCCGCATATGAGCAGCTTCGCCCATCGCTGCGAGACACGGTCGACTCGCTGCGGGCGGTCAATAGGTCCGATCTTGCCGACGTCTCGAAGACCCGGGCCGACAGGCTCGCCGACTCGGGCCTCCCCAAACCTGTCAGTTTCCAGGCAGAACACCCAGCGGTGCGCACACACCCCGAGACAGGTCGCCGCGCCCTGTTCGTCAACGTCGCCCACACCAGCCACTTCGTCGGCATGACCGAAGATCAAAGCCGGCCGATTCTCGACGAGATCTTCGCGCACCAGACCCGGCCTGAGTTCGTGTGGCGACTCGAGTGGCAACCAGCGATGTTGACCCTGTGGGACAACCGCTGCCTGCTGCACAACCCGATCAACGACTACGACGGGCACCGACGCGTCATGCACCGCATCACACTCGATGGTGACGTGCCCGTCTAGCGGCATGGCAGGCAGGGGGTGTTGTCAGCCTATGAGCGACAATACATGCGGACGGAACATCGCCCGCACCCAGGTCACGCCGCACTGCCCGTTTTGTCGCTCAAAGGCTACATACACCTGCCCCGCTGTGTCCTGCGGCTAGGCCTCGGCTGCACTTTTCGCACGGAGGCACGCCAATCAAGCGACGAGTTTCGGCTCTGCCGTTCTGTTGCGGCCGAATTTTAACCGAGCAGGCGCGGCAAATTGACTCGATCATCGTAGTCGAGCCTGCAGCTTCGCTCAGATGTCCAGGACCCTGCGGCTAGGTAATCTGGACCGTCGACCAACCCGGGTGCACCAGGTACACAGCCTGGCCCGCCTGGGTGCGCACAGCGGCTAGGTAGACCCGCACCTGGCGTACTCTCTTCGCGATCCAGTGGCGGGTCGATCGCGGGATCATCCCGCTCGATGCCCGGTAGACGCCGCGGCCGATTCGGGTCACTCGAGACCAGCTGATTTCCCACCGCAGTGCATCTGAGATGACCTTTGACGCCCGGCCCTGGAACACGACACCCTCGCGGTTGCACAATAGGACCAGCTCGCGCACGGTGAGCGGACGCCCCGCCTCAATGAGCAGCGTGGTCAGCAGGTACCGCAATTGGCGACCCGAGATTGCACCAGGCGAGCGGACAACCCACTGCTCTGTTCCTTGCATCAATACTGCCGATGGGTCCATGCATGCATCATGTCAGCCACCTGTGACAGTCACGGGGTGCCGGGTCGCAGTGCGACACCGACACCCCGTGCTCTCGGGCGGTTGTGGCTACTTTGCTTGGAAGTTCGGCGTGCGGCGTTCGGCCATTGCTGCAACGCCCTCTTTCCAGTCGGCAGTTTTCTGCAGCTTGGCCTGCTCGATCGCCTCGTGGTCGGTAGCGGCCTTGACCGAATCGGCCAGACCTTCGCGCAGCGTCGCCCTGATCGAACGGATAGCGAGCGGCGCCGACATAGCTATTTCGGCTGCGAACTCGTGCGCAACATCACGGACCGATTCGAGGGGCGCAAGCTTGTCGGCCAACCCGATTTCAACGGCTTCGTCGCCGGGCACTCGGCGCCCGGTATAGAGAAGTTCGGCGGCGGTTTGAGGACCAACCAATCTCGGCAGGGTCACGCTGAGCCCAAAGCCCTGGTGGAAACCGAGGCGGGCGAAGTTGGCACTGAACCGAGCTTCCGGCGCTGCGACGCGGAAGTCGGGCATGAGCGCCAGCCCAAGGCCGCCACCAATAGCAGCGCCTTGCACCGCTGCCACCACGGGCAGCGCGGCGTGAAACAGCCGCACACCGGCTGCATACAGTTTGCCTGGGGTTTCGTCGGCAGACCTATTTGCGAAGTCGGCGCCGGCGCAGAAGTGTTTGCCCTCTGAGCACAGAACTATCGCTCGCGCCTCGCCTCCGGCATCGAGCGATTCAAACGTGTCAGCAATCTCTTCGATGAGCTGCATCGAAAAGAAATTGTTCGGCGGTCGGTGAATTTCGACCGTCGCCACATGATCGCTACCGATCTCTACTGAGACATCTCCCACTGGGCACCACTCTTTCTTGGCCTTGCGGCCTTCGTTCTTTCGTACTTCAGAAACTAATGTGTGAAGTCATGGTCATCCCAGACAGCGCCGAAACATCCACCAGCGAAGCAAGTGTCACCGCCGAGCTCACCGCGTGGCTCGAGTCTCATTGGGACCCTGAACGGCCACTCCTCGAGTGGCGCGAAATGCTGGTCGACGAGGGCTGGGCCAAACCGAGTTGGGCGACGAAGCACTTTGGCCGCAACCTTCCGGCGTGGGCAGACAGCCTGGTTCCCCGGGTGATTCGGAGCTTTGGCGCAGTTGGTACACCTACAGGTGGTGGGTTCGGGTTGGCCGCTCCAACGATGATGAACCATGGGTCTGATGAGGTGAACGAGCGGTACCTGCGCAAGACGCTGACCGGCGAACTCTCGTGGACGCAGCTTTTCAGCGAACCCGGCAATGGTTCAGATCTGGCCGGTCTGACTACGACGGCAACTCGTGATGGCGACACATGGATCGTGAGCGGGCAAAAGGTGTGGAGCACCAGCGCTCATCACGCCGACATGGCGTTCATCATCACCCGATCCGACTGGGATGCGCCCAAACACAAGGGCATGACCTTCTTCCTGATGGACATGCATCAGCCGGGAATCGAAGTCCGCGGCATCCGTCAGATGAACCACCATTCATCGTTCAACGAGATCTTCATCGCCGAAGCCGAGATCCCCGACAGCGACCGGGTCGGCGATGTCGGCGATGGCTGGCGCGTCGCCAAGACCACGTTGTCCTACGAGCGCAGCCTCGGCGGCGCACGGCCCAAACACATCGACGGCAAAGAAGGCCGTACCTGGCAAGAGGCAAACGCAGACGCCGCGGAACAGCTCAAGGTCTATTCGTGGTATCCGCAGCGTGCTGGGCGACCCGATCTGTTGGTCGAAAGAGCACGGGCCATGGGCGTTGCGAATGATCCGATCGTTCGCCAAGAAATAGCACGACTCGAGTGTTTCCGTAGGGCCAGCGAATGGACAGCCGCACGCGGTCGGGCCGCCCGAGCGCTCGGCCGCAAACCCGGCCCCGAGGGTTCTTTGGGCAAACTAGCAGCCAGCAGAATCGCGAAAGAGAGCGCTCGCGTCCACGCGCTCATCGGCGGTGCACAGTCGATGTTGGCCGGCCACGATGCCCACGCCGACCCGATCATCGCCGAGGTTCTCATATCGACTCCGGCGGTGTCGATCGCGGGCGGAACCGATGAGATCCAGCACAACATTCTCGGCGACAACATCCTGGGTCTTCCACGCGAACCCGGCTTCGCTCGTGACACGCCGTTTCGCGACATCCCCCGCAACTAACGAGACCGGTTGGCGGCTCACGCCAAACAGCTATCGTGCGGGCATGTCCTTCACAGAATTTGAGATGGAGTCGATCACTGGTGACCCGGTGAGCTTCTCGCAGTTCCAAGACCAAGTCAGTTTGGTCGTCAACGTAGCGAGCGCTTGAGGCCTCACGCCTCAGTACGCAGGTCTGCGTGCGCTTCAAGAACTACACGGCGAAAACGGCTTCAACGTCCTCGCCTTCCCTTGTAATCAATTCGGCAATCAGGAACCAGGCTCGAACGCCGAGGTCCTCGAGTTCGCGACGTCAAAGTACGACGCCAACTTCCCGATGTTCGCCAATGTCGACGTAAACGGCGACGGTGCGACACCGTTGTACATGTGGCTCAAGGCCAATGCTCCTGGTGACGACGCCCCGGACATCACCTGGAACTTCGAGAAGTTCCTTGTCGATCGCGTTGGCACTGTCGTCGCTCGTTGGGCACCCCAGACCACGCCCGAAGAGATCGGCGCCGAACTCTCTACCTGGCTGTAGTTCGCCCGGGTCGAGAACAAGTCAACCAATGATTGTTGCGTCCCAAAGGGACGCAGCGATCATCTGAGGCTGATGCCTGCGGTCTTGGTTTCGAGGTACTCGTCGAGACCCTCGTGTCCGCCTTCGCGTCCCAGGCCCGACTCGTTCATGCCGCCGAACGGCACCGCGGCCGAAGTCGGATTGACATCATTGATGCCGATGATGCCGAACCGCAGCGCTTCAAAGGCAGTGATAGCTGTTTTCAGGCTCTGCGTATAGACGTAGGCGGCCAGGCCATAGTGCGTGTCGTTGGCGAGTTCGATGACCTGATCGACATCGTCATAGACGATGACCGGCGCAACCGGCCCGAACGTTTCTTCGCGATACACGACCATGTCGGGGGTTACGTTGGTCAGCACCGTAGGAGCGTAGAAGTGGCCGTTGCCGAGACTGCCCTCGGTCAGCCGATAGCCGCCCACGGGTATTCCTGCACCCCTCGCCCGGGCATCGTCGACCTGTGCTGCCACCTTTTCGACCGCAGCGTCATTCACCAGCGGGCCAACGCCGACGCCGTCGTCCATGCCATTGCCGGTTTGTAGCGCGCTCACCCGTTTGGTGAGCGTGGCGATGAAGGCGTCGGCGGCGTCTCGGTGGACATAGAGCCGGTTCGGGCTGATACATGCCTGGCCCGAGTTCAAGAACTTGAGCGCAGCCGCACCTTTGGCCGCCTGCTCAGGGTCAGCATCGGGATACACGATGAATGGTGCGTGGCCTCCGAGTTCGACAGAGACACGTTGCAAGGAGGCAGCTGCCTTGCCGGCGAGCAACTTGCCGACAGCCGTCGAACCAGTGAAGGTCAACTTCTTGACCCGGTGGTCGCTGGTGAACACCTCGCCGATCGGCGCAGGGTCCTTGGCCGTGACCATGTTCATGACTCCAGCAGGCACCCCGGCTTCGGCCAGAATCTCGAAAACAGCCTTGGCGCACAGCGGCGTTGCTTCGGCCGGCTTGAGGACCATGGTGCATCCAGCAGCCAGTGCCGGACCCATCTTTCGAGTCAGCATCGAAATTGGATAGTTCCACGGCGTGATCGCGGCGACCACGCCAACAGCCTGCCGCACGCTCAAAAAGCGCTGATCGGCACGAGAAGACGGCAACCATTGGCCGGTGATGCGTCGGGCCTCTTCGGCAAACCACCGCAGGAAGTCGGCCGCATACCCCACTTCGAATCGGGCTGCCTTGAGCGGCTTGCCCTGTTCGGTAGTCATCAGCCTGGCGAGGTCGTCAGACCGATCGTTCATCAGCTGCCACGCCCGCATCAAAATGTCGGCTCGCGCATATGCCGTCGTTGTCGACCATGAGCCAAATGCGGCGTCGGCCGCGGCGATGGCCAATTCGGCATCGACGGCGTCGCCGTCGGGAACCTCACCGATCTTCTCGCCCGTCGCTGGATTCGTCACTGCAAAGGTCGCGCCGCTGCGGGCGTCTACCCATTCCCCGTTGATGAACATGGCCGCCACACTAGTGGCGCGTGCGCATGGCCTGGGTAGCCGTCAACCCGGAAACGTCAGTTGTCGGTGAACGGACGAGCGCCGGGAACATAGGTGCCAGAGCTAATGGCACCAGGCGCGATCAGGTCCATCCGATTATCGAAGTCTTCACGCTCGTCGATGGCCCATGCTGCCAACCCACCCGCCAACAAGGAAGCGGTGATGACAAACCAGAGTGCACCCGAACGCTGATGGCGAAATTCGCTGGCGAAGTAGCCGACCGCTGTCGGGATGATTATCGATGCGACACCGATTGCGCCTGCCAACTTGGTGTCGGCGTCGGTCCACATGTAGGCCGCAACAAAAACGGCCACGATCGAAAGCACACCAAATACGAACACGGAAAGCACACCGACCTTGCCGGCTTTGGGTTCGACGGGTACGTCGTAGCGTTCCTTGGTCGTCGTCATCTACCCAGTTTTGCATAAGGAAGGCCCAAACGGCGGCGAACGGTCCGAAAGGCCCAAACGACCTAGGGCATCTCACCCAAGCGTGCGTCCACGCGTCATCACGGTGCCAGCGCGATCTCGACGCCCAACGAATGCACCGCTTCGACGGTGCGGTCGAATGACGCCTGGTAGACCGCACGAACGCCGGGGTCGAGGTCAGGATCATCGAGCGCAGCGATCAGGTCGATGATCGTGTAGTTCGAGCGATCTACCCAGGTAGGCGCAAAGGCCACCCCGTCCACTGCGTAACCCTCGGCGGCGTTGCCTCGTATGGTCGCCTCCATCATCACCCCATCCTGTGTTCCCACCCGGCAGCAATTGTCGCTCTGATTCGACAGCGAGTTTCCGAGCCCATAGATCACGGGAACGCCATTGACGTCGGCGAAAGGTTGTACGACGTGCACATGGTTTCCGGCGATCAGATCGATCTCGCCCGAAGCGGCTATTGCACTGGCAAGCGTGAGCTGCTCAGCCGAGGGCTCCCGCTGATACTCGTTGCCCCACTGGATGCTCAGCACGACCAGATCAGCCCCATAGGACCGCGCTCGCTGTGCCTCAGCCACGATCGAGTCGACATCGTTCAGATTGACCAACCACGGCGCATCGTCAGGAAGGATGAACCCATTCAGGCCGTAGGTGTACGACAGATGCGCAACAGCGACACCGTCGAGATCATAGATTTGCGGGATCAGCGACTCGGTTTCGCCGCGCGCCATGCCGGCATGACCCAGAGCGACCCGATCCATCTCGTCGAGGGTC
>JBDNHG010000743.1:0-5784 GCA_041688925.1 Acidimicrobiales bacterium
ACCGCGAAGGATCGCGATCTCGTCGGGCCGCTTGAGACCGGCAAGGCCTGCGATGGTTGCCCGTGCGACATTGATGTGGTTGGCCGAACCCAGCGACTTGCAAAGCACGTCGTGGACGCCGGCCTCTTCGAGAATGACCCGGGCTGCACCACCGGCGATAACGCCGGTACCAGGAGCTGCAGGCTTGAGCAGAACACGTCCGGCGCCAAGGCGACCAGTGATCGTGTGCGTAATCGTCGTGCCGGCGAGGGGTACGTGGATCAGCGAGTTCTTCGCCTCTTCGGTGCCCTTCTGGATGGCCAAAGGAACTTCTTTGGCCTTGCCATAACCCAGACCGACTCGTCCGTTACCGTCGCCGATTACAACAAGTGCGGTGAACGAGAAACGCCGACCACCCTTGACGACCTTTGCGACACGGTTGATGTTGATGACGCGCGAGTCACGAAGACCGTCGTTGTCACGATCATTGCGACCACCTCGGTCGTTGCGGTCGTTGCGACCTCTATCGTCTGCCATCAGAACTCCAGTCCGGCTTCACGAGCAGCGTCGGCGAGTGCAGCGATACGGCCGTGGTAGCGGTTGCCACCTCGGTCGAATACGACTGTCGAAACACCGATTTCTTTAGCTCGTTCTGCGATGAGAGCTCCAACCTGCGCGGCAGCCGTGGCATTCCCGGTTGCGCCGCTGCGGAGTGAAGCTTCGAGCGATGACGCCGCGGCGATGGTGATGCCATCGGCGTCGTTGATGAGTTGCACCGCAATGTGCTTGTTGGACCGGAACACCGACAAACGCGGACGTTCGGCGGTACCCGCGACCTTGCGGCGGATGCGTGTGTGGCGGCGGTGCCGGGCGGCCCGGCGGCTCTTGGTTGCCATCGTTCTCTTCCCTACTTGGCTTGCTTGCCGGCTTTGCGAATGACATGTTCGCCGACATATCGGATGCCCTTGCCCTTGTAAGGCTCTGGCTTGCGGAAGGCGCGGATCTCAGCTGCGACCTGACCGACTACTTGTTTGTCAATACCGCTGATCGAGATCTTCTGCTGGTCGGGCACCTCAAACTCGATGCCATCGGGTGCGCTGTAGCTGACCGGGTGACTGAAGCCGAGTTGCAGCTCGAGTTCGCTCTTGCCTTTGGCTGCGCAGCGGTAACCAACGCCGATGATCTCGAGGTCCTTGCGGAAGCCCTGGCTCACGCCGGTCACCATGTTGTTGACGAGCGTCCGAGCGAGGCCGTGTAGGGCCTTTGACTCTTGCTCGTCGTTGGGGCGTTCGACCACAAATGATTCGCCGTCGAGGCGAGCAGTGATCCCCTCAGGGAGGTCAATGTTCAGTTCGCCCTTGGGACCCTTGACCGTGACAGCGGCGCCATTTACGGCGACGTCGACTCCGGAGGGCAGCGCAATGGGTGCGTTTCCGATTCGGCTCATATCGACCTACCAGACATAGCAAAGCACTTCGCCACCGAGACGGCGGCGACGAGCTTCACGGTCGCTCATCAGGCCCTTGCTGGTGGAGACCACGGCTACGCCGAGACCGCCAACAACACGGGGAACGTCTTTGGAACCCGAGTACACGCGCAGGCCGGGCTTCGACACACGCTTGAGACCCGAGATGACCCGCTCACGCTTGGGCGAGTACTTCATGAGAATGGTCAGGTTCTGGCCAGGCTTGTCGGCGTTGTCGGCGACATCGAAATCAACGATGTACCCCTCGGCCTTGAGCATGCCAGCCAGAGCGACCTTCAGCTTGGAACTGGGCATGATGACCTCGTCATGCATCGCCGTGTTGGCGTTGCGGATTCGGGTCAGCATGTCTGCTACTGGATCTGTCATCATAGCAACATCACCTACCGGGAGCTCTTGGTTACGCCAGGCACTTCGCCTGCATGCACCATCATTCGGAGACAGATACGGCAAAGCCCAAACTTGCGGTAGACCGAACGTGGTCGGCCGCACCGACGGCAACGGGTGTAGCCGCGTACCTTGAACTTGGGCGTCTTCTGCTGCTTTTCGCGAAGCGCTTTCTTTGCCATATCAGCTGTCCTTCTTGAACGGGAAACCGAATGCGTCGAGCAGGGCACGGCCCTGTTCGTCGGTCGAAGCCGTAGTGACGATCGTGATATCCATGCCCCTGGTGCGGTCTACGTCGTCGTACGAGACCTCGGGGAAGATGAGCTGTTCGGTAACACCGAACGTGTAGTTGCCGTGGCCGTCAAACGACTTGGTCGGTAGGCCGCGGAAGTCACGGATGCGAGGGATCGCCAGCGTGACCACCCGGTCGAAGAATTCCCACATGCGCTCGTTGCGCAGCGTGGCCTTGACACCAATGGGGTTGTCCTCACGCAGCTTGAAGCCGGCGATCGACTTCTTTGCCCGAGTCGTGATGGGGCGTTGCCCGGTGATGGTCGTGAGGTCGGAAATAGCGCCCTCGAGCAGTTTTGCCTGCGAGACGGCATCGCCGACACCCATGTTGACAACGATCTTGGACATGCGAGGCACTTCCATGATGTTGTCGAGCGACAGCTGTTCCTTGAGTGCAGCACGGATCTCAGTGTCGTACTGGATCTTGAGGCGCGGCCCGTCGGTTACGGGGGTCGCGCTTGGTGCGGTTGGTGCGGTTGGTGCGGTTGGTGCGGTCACTTGATCTCAGCTCCCGTGCGCTTGCAGACGCGGATCTTGGTGCCATCTGCTTCGATCTTGAAGCCAACGCGTGTTGCCTTGCCGTCCTTGGGGCTGATCACCGCAAGTTTTGACAGCCGGATCGGCATATTCACGTCGATGATGCCACCGGTCTGCATCTCGTCGACGGGGCGCTGGCTCTTGCGAGCAACGTTGACCCCTTCGACGATCGCACGATCGGTCTTTGGATGAACTTCGACGACCATGGCCTCTTTGCCCTTGTCCTTACCGGACAGGACGACGACACGATCACCCTTACGAATCTTTGCCACTAGAGCACCTCCGGTGCGAGCGACACGATGCGCATGAAGCGCTTATCGCGAAGTTCACGGCCAACAGGACCAAAGATGCGGGTCCCTCGGGGTTCACGGTTGTCATTGATGATCACTGCTGCGTTCTCATCAAACTTGATGTAGCTGCCGTCAGGACGGCGGCGTTCTTTCTTGGTGCGGACGATGACGCACTTGACGACTTCGCCCTTCTTGACGCCGGCAGCAGGGATGGCATCTTTCACGGTGGCGACGATGACGTCGCCCATGCCCGCATAACGGATCTTGGAGCCACCCAAGACCTTGATGCAAAGCACTTCTTTGGCGCCGCTGTTATCGGCGATTTTAAGGCGGGATTCTTGTTGAATCATGTTTTTTGTCCTCTCAGCTCTAGCGCGAACGCTCGAGGATCTCGACCAAGCGCCAGCGCTTGGTCTTGGACAACGGGCGGATTTCGGCTACACGAACTCGGTCACCAACGTTGGCGTCGTTGTTCTCGTCGTGCACGTAGAGGCGCTTGTCGCGCTGGACGGTCTTGTTGTAGCGACGGTGACGGACTCGGTCGGTGGCGACTACCACGACCGTCTTGTCCATCGATGTCGATGCAACAACGCCTTCGCGAACCTTGCGTGGGTTTGCACGAGTGTCGGTGTCGGTAACGGTGCTCATGAGTTGGCCTCGGCTTCGGCAGGCTCTGTTTCGAGAGCTTGGGTCTCAGCGGCATGGATCTCACGCATGCGCAGTTCGGTCTTGATACGAGCAACCTGCTTGCGCACGGTGCCGATGCGCTTGAAGTTGTCAAGCTGCCCGGTGACGTGTTGGAAGCGCAGGTTGAGTGCTTCGTCCTTGGTTTCGTCGAGCAGGTTCAGCAGATCGGTGTCTGAGAGCCCGGTCAGGTCTTGTTTCTTGGCCATCAGAAGCCGTCCTTACGAACAACAAACTTGCACTTGATTGGGAGCTTCTGGATCGCACGATCGATTGCCTCGTGGGCAACGATCTCATCGTGGTATGCGAGCTCGAACATCACGCGACCTGGCTTGACGACAGCAACCCACATCTCGGGGTTGCCCTTGCCGGAACCCATGCGGGTCTCGGCAGGCTTCTGGGTGATTGGCTTGTCAGGGAAGATGTTGATCCACACCTTGCCACCACGCTTGATGTGTCGAGTCATGGCAATACGAGCGGCTTCGATCTGACGGGCGGTAAGCCAGCCTGGCTCGAGTGCCTGAATGCCGTACTCGCCCTGCACGACGCGGGTGCCGCCCTTGGCCTGGCCTTTGGTGCGACCGCGCTGGTGCTTGCGATGTTTTACCTTCTTGGGCATCAACATGGCTTAGTCCCCCTGTCCGGGACGGAAGCGGTCGGTTTCGCTGCTCTCACGTGAGAGGCGATCGATCTCTTCTTCGGCGTCGAGAAGTTTCTCGAACTCTGGGTCAGCCTCACCGAGCAACGGTTTCGGCTTCTCTTCGGTTGTTTCAGGCGTCGCTTCGGTTGCTTCGCCTCGACCACCCGAGCTGATGACACGCTTGGGACGCTCGGTATCGGCAGCGTCGCCCACAGCCATTGCGGCCTCACGGCTGATCTGCTCGTCGGGCTTGACCTTGTAGGGCAAGATTTGACCCTTGTAGATCCATACCTTCACGCCGATGCGGCCGTAGGTGGTGATCGACTCTCGGAAGCCGTAGTCGATGTCAGCGCGGAGGGTGTGCAATGGCACTTGGCCTTCGCGGTACCACTCGGTGCGTGACATTTCGGCACCACCAAGGCGGCCAGAACACTGGACACGAACGCCGAGGGCGCCGGCCTTGAGTGCGTTCTGTACGGCACGCTTCATTGCACGACGGAAGGCAACACGACCAGCGAGCTGATCGGCAATGCCTTGGGCAAGGATCGCAGCATCGATGTCAGGCTGCTTGATCTCTTGGATGTTCAGCTGCACCTTGTTGTTGCCGGTGATCTTGGTCAGCCCGCCACGCAGGCGGTCGGCTTCGGTGCCTCGACGGCCAATGACGATGCCCGGACGTGCGGTGTGCACATCGATGCGCAGGCGATCGCGGGTGCGCTCGACCTCGACCCGGCTGATCGCAGCATGGGGTAGTTCGGTCATCAGATAGTTGCGGATGTTCCAGTCTTCGATGAGAAGATCCTGGTACTCCTGGCGAGTGGCGAACCAGCGGCTCTTCCACTCGGTGGTGATACCGAGGCGGAAGCCGTACGGGTTTACTTTCTGGCCCATTCTTATTCTTCCTCGGTGGTTGCGGTCGTGTCGTCGGCGACGTCTTCTGCATGGTCATCGTCGACGACATCGGTGTCATCTTGTGACCGCTGCACGCGACGGCGGCGAGCTTCAGCTTGTGCGGCACTCGTGGTGCCCTGCGCCGAGGCTTTTTCACGGCGAGCGTCAAGTTCGTCGGCCTCGAAGCGAGCCACGATGACGGTGATATGTGACGTGCGCTTGTTGATGCGGCTGGCACGGCCACGGGCCCGGGGGCGGAACCGCTTCATGGTTGCGCCTTCGTCGGCGTAACACGCGGCGACGTAGAGCTCATCTTCGGAGATGGCGTCGTTGTGGCCAGCATTGGCGATGGCCGACTCGAGGATCTTCGAGATAATCTCGGAGACGCCGGTTTCAGAGTATTCGAGGATCGTGCGAGCGTCTTCGATCGACTCGTTGCGAATCAGATTGAGTACCCGGCGCGCCTTGGAGGCTGAGCCCTTCAGGTACCGCCCCTGGGCACGAGTGCCCGGGCGTTCATTGGTCTTGGGGCCCGACATCAGCGGCGCGCTCCTCGTTCTTGGCCGGCGTGGAATCGGAACGTCCGCGTTGGGGCGAACTCG
>JBDNHG010000744.1:0-8971 GCA_041688925.1 Acidimicrobiales bacterium
ACAGTTGCGTCGGGGATCAGGTCGCGGAGGTACTCGAGTTCGGCGGTGCAAGCTTGCCGGTATTGGCTGGCGACTGGCCAGATGGCGCAGCTGTGGAGGTTGATCCGGTAGTGGTCGCTGTCGATCTTCTCTGAGTCGGCGAGGTATCCCTGCTCATCGAGTAGTTCGCTCAGGATGAGGACTTTTTCGTCGATCGACTTATCTGCGAGTTTGTCTTTGGTGTCTTCGACCAGTTGGCGTCGGCGCCTGTCAAAGATTCGGTTCACGATCTCGGGGTCTTCATCCTCGACGTGGCGGAGAATTTCGACCGATAGGCCGATGCCGGTGTTGACAAACAGTGGCTCGGTGAGTTCGGTCGCGCGATAGCGGTCGGCGGGGCGTCCGGGCTGTCCGCGCTCTTGGCGCGCTGCGATAAGGCCAGCGGTTCGCAGTGCACTCAGGTGTTGTCGGACGGCGCTGGAGGAGATTTCGAGGGTGGCGGCCAGCTCATCCGCAGTCGCTTCACCCTGTCGTTTCAGTGCGACGAGAACGCGGCGCTGAGTTGGCGAAGGTGCAGCGTTTGCCGTGTGCATAACTTGACCTTACCAGTGTCTCCGTTGATTTCCATAATTTAACAACGTGTAACTGTCAAAACCCCGGTAGTGTTTGCGATGCGGTGGCAAGCGGCATGTTCTCCGCCCGGGCTAATTCCGGATTACAGGCCCTTCCAAGGGCTCTCCACCAGCCGTCAATGACTAGCCGAGAGGACTGACATGAAGGTGTGGATCGATCAAGACTTGTGCACGGGTTATGGTTTGTGTGAGGAGATTGCGCCCGATGTGTTCTTCGGTATGGATGATGGGCTTTTTTATGTGAAGGAGTCAGCGGAGAACTTTGGGACTGAGAAGTTGTTCGACGGCGCAGCTAACCCTGGTGGCGCCGAAGGTATGGCCCGGATACCCGATGGCGGCTTAGAAAGTGTTATCGAATCAGCTGAGGAGTGCCCGGGTGAATGCATCTTCATCGAACTTGAGGTCTAGTAACTACCCTTGTTCACAAGATTTCGGGCCCGTTTGGCCCAGCCCCTATTGGATCCAACGAAGGAGATTAGAACAATGACAATGACCGAAACACGCGAAGCCGCTCCACTCGCTCTCAGTGACGCTGCTGTTGCGAAGGTGGCGGCGCTTTTGACCGAAGAAGGTGAGGAGGGTCTCGGGCTTCGGGTTGCCGTGCGCGCTGGCGGGTGTTCTGGCTTCTCCTATGAGATGTTTTTCGATCTTGAAGAGAGCCCTGACGATCATGTCGAGGTCCGCGGACCCGTCACGGTCAGAATCGATGCAGAAAGCGCACCTCATCTTGTCGGCGCGACCCTGAACTACACCGACGGGCTCGAAGGAGCCGGTTTCAGCATCGAGAACCCCAACGCAAAAAGCAGTTGCGGCTGCGGGAAGTCGTTCAGCTGATGAGTGAAGCACTTCAAGAGATCAAAGAACTGACCGATGCCGCTTACCAGTACGGCTTCAGCACCGACCTCGACACCGATATAGCGCCCCCGGGTCTGACCGAGGACACCGTACGTCTCATCTCCTCGAAGAAGGACGAACCTGGCTGGCTGCTCGAATGGCGCCTCAAGGCGTTTGAGGCCTGGAAGTCCATGGAAGAACCGGACTGGGCCAAGCTTGAGATAAATCCGATCGATTACCAGGCTTTGAGCTACTGGGCTGCGCCCAAGCAGAAGCCGGTGCTCGACAGTATGGATGATGTCGATCCCGATATCCGCGAAATGTTCGACAAGCTCGGAATCCCGTTGCATGAGCAGAAAATGCTCAGCAATGTGGCGGTTGATGCAATTGTTGACTCGGTGTCGGTGACCACCACATTCAAGAAGACTCTGGCTAAGGCTGGTGTCATCTTCTGCTCGTTCTCCGAAGCGGTGCAGGATCATCCTGAGTTGGTGCGCGAGCACCTGGGTTCGGTGGTGCCGGTGCGCGACAACTACTTTGCGTCCCTGAACTCTGCCGTCTTCTCCGACGGATCGTTCTGTTACATCCCGGCCGGCGTTCGATGCCCGATGGAGTTGTCTACCTACTTCCGCATCAACGCAATGAACACCGGACAGTTCGAACGCACGCTCATCATCGCCGAAGACGACTCGCACGTCTCGTACCTCGAGGGCTGCACCGCACCGCAGCGAGACGAAAACCAGCTCCACGCTGCAGTGGTCGAATTGGTGGCCAAGGATCGCGCCGAGATCAAGTATTCAACGGTGCAGAACTGGTATCCGGGCGACGAAAACGGCGTCGGAGGTATCTACAACTTCGTGACGAAGCGGGGTCGGGCGCACACCGATGCCAAGATCTCGTGGACACAAGTTGAAACTGGCTCCGCGATCACGTGGAAATACCCGAGCGTGATACTCCAGGGCGATCGGTCCGTCGGCGAGTTCTATTCCGTGGCACTGTCCAGCAAGCGGCAGCAGGCTGACACCGGCACCAAAATGATCCATATCGGTGCTGACACGACCAGCAGCATCATTGCGAAAGGGATCTCGGCCGGTCACGGCCAGAACACCTACCGAGGTCTCGTCAAGGTGCTGCGATCAGCCAAGAACGCACGTAATTACACCCAATGTGATTCGCTGCTGCTGGGATCAGAGTGTGGCGCACACACGATTCCTTACATCGAGGTCAAAAACCCCAGTGCTCGAGTTGAGCACGAAGCGTCAACGTCGACCGTCGGCGAAGACCAGCTGTACTACTGCCGCCAACGCGGCATGACCGAGGAGGATGCAATGTCAATGATCGTCAACGGCTTCTGTCGCGAGGTTTTCGACGAGCTCCCAATGGAGTTCGCCGTGGAAGCCCAACGGTTGCTGAGCGTGAGCCTTGAAGGAAGTGTTGGCTGATGCTTCACGTCAAGGACCTCAACGTATCAATCGGCGAAACCCCGATCCTCAACGGCCTCACCCTCGATGTAGGACCTGGCGAAGTCCACGCCATCATGGGCCCCAACGGTTCAGGCAAGAGCACCTTCGCCCACGCCTTGGCCGGTCGCGACGGCTACAAAATCGAAGGCACGGCCACACTCGACGAAGCCGATCTGCTCGACATGGAACCCGAAGCACGCGCCGCAGCCGGGTTGTTCATTGGTTTCCAATACCCCGTCGAAATCCCGGGTGTCAACAACATGTACTTCCTGCGCACCGCCTTGAACTCGGTGCGTCGCGTCCGCGGCGACACCGAGATTGGTGCACGGGACTTCTTAGCCGTCGCGCAGGAAGCCATGGATCTTGTCGAGATGAAGCCTGACTTCCTCAACCGTGCGGTCAACGCCGGTTTCAGTGGCGGCGAGAAGAAGCGCAACGAGATCCTGCAGATGGCAGTGATGGAACCACGACTCGCGGTACTCGACGAGACCGACTCCGGTCTCGACATCGACGCACTGCGCATAGTTGCATCCGGCGTCAACGCCCTACGGGGACCTGAACGATCAATGATCGTGATCACGCACTACCAACGACTACTCGAATACATTCGACCCGACTTCGTGCACGTCCTTGTCGACGGCCGCATCGTCGAGTCCGGCGACCACAAGCTGGCACTGCACCTCGAAGACCACGGCTACGCCGATTTCGTCAACCACGACCTCAACGATGCGCCCGAACGATCCCTCTCGGGAGCCGCCAGGTGACCACAACCTCGACCACAGACTTTCCCGACGCGGTCAACGCACCCGCGTACCCCACAAAGCGCGACGAGGCATGGCGCTACGCACCACACCGTGAGCTCGCTCGGTTATCGTTCGGACCAGCAAACGTCTTAACAGGTCGTCTGCCAGACAAGATCGATGCGCAAATCCCCGTTCTCGAAGGGCCCCGAATCGTCATCGTGAACGGCGTCGTAGACCACACACGAACAGACCTCACGAACCTACCGCCTGGGCTACAACTCGCCGGGCTCGCCGATGCACGGCGCGACCAGCCCGACATGTTCGCCGCTCACGTCGACACCGGCATAAGCAGCGCCGACGACGCATTCGCGCAGCACAACCATGCCTTTGCCCAAGACGGAGCCATTGTCCACGTCGCTGCTGGTCATCACGTCGACGTAGCCATCCACATCGTGGACGTCACGCTCGCCGACGACACCCCCAACGCGTCATGTAGCCGCGTGATGATCCGTGTCGACGACGGCGCTTCGGCCACAGTGATCGAGACCCGAATCGGTGCTGGTGGGTTCGGCGGCTCCAACACCCAGACCACAGTCACCCTTGGTGACGAAGCCTCACTCAACCACATCACCCTCCAAGATGTCCCCCCAACACAGGTTCATCTCAGTCACATCGACGTGACCCAACACGCACGAAGTCTCTTTCGGGGCCACCTGTTCAACCTCGGAGGCAGTTACGGCCGGGTGGCATACAACGTGCACCTTGCTGGCAAAGAAGCCAGCACAGACCTATCTGGCCTGTACTTCGGGACAGGCGACCAGACCCTCGACCAGCAAATCACCATCATCCACGGGGCCGCTGACTGCACCAGCCGTCAAACATTCCGAGGGGTCCTCGACGACACCAGCACCGGCGTGTTCAACGGCGGAATCGACGTACGCCCCGGCGCCGACGGCACCGACGCTGAACAAGCCAACGACAATCTGCTGCTCTCAGACCGCTCCGAGGCCAACACCCAGCCCCGCCTCGAGATCCTCGCCGACGACGTCATGTGCAAACACGGCGCGACCGTTGGCCAACTCGACGACGACACCATCTACTACCTACGCACTCGCGGCATCCCCCACGCCGAAGCCCGCCGATTGCTGGTCCATGGTTTCGCCCACCAGATAGTCGACGGCATCCACAACCAAATCCTGCGAGACTGGATTGGCGAACGACTCGGAGACCTCCATGGGTGAAACAAAACCAATACGAGAAAAGTCCGTCGACATTGCCGCATCGCGAGCATTCGTCATACCACGGACCTGCGATGACGTGTATCTGACTTAATGTCGTCTTTCCCGGAGGTTCCAGTCCGCATGGTGGGGCTCTCTGGGTTGGTGTTTTCGATTGTAGGTGATTCGTTGTGGTCGGGCTTGTTGTAGCCCGTGGCGGCGAGCGGCTCGGATGAGCTCACCGTGACCTTGGTGTTCTTGGTCCGGGGTTACGTAGCCGATTCCGGAGTGGTGGCGTTGGTTGTATGTGTTCTTCCAGTCGGTGAGGCCGACTTGGGCGTGCAGCAGCGTGAGCCATTGGTTCATGTTCAGGCATTCGTCGCGGACTCGGTTGTTGAATGATTCGATGTAGCCGTTGTTCCATGGTTCGCCGGGCGGGATGTAGCGGATCCCGATCCTGTCCTCACAGAACGATCGCAGTGCCTCTGAGATGAGTTCGGGGCCGTTGTCGCAGCGGATCAGCGCAGGAGCGCCGCGGGCTGCGATGACAGCTGCGATGCCAGCGACGAGGCCGTGGCCCGTGATTGACCGGGCAGTGATGTCGAGCAGCGATTCGCGGGTGTGTTCATCAACCATTGATGCGATCTTGAACTTGATGCCGTCCGCTGTCGAGTCGAACTGGAAATCGATCGCCCAAACAACATTCGGGGCATCAGCGTCCAGGATTGGGCCCGATGAAGAGCCGACGCGTTTGCGGCGTCGCCGCTGTGAGACCTGTAGACCTTCGCTACGCCACAGTCGATGCACCTTCTTCTTGTTGATCTGATGGCCTTCAGCGCGCAGGTCAGCCCACGCTCGGCGGTAGCCCTTGCGAGCATTGATTGGCGTGTTGGCCCAATCGTTGAGCCAGTCACGCAACCACCTGTCAGGATCTTCTCGCTGTTCGCAACGTGGTGTGCGTTGCTGGGTGCTTCGGGCTTGGCCCGTGACCCGACAACCCGCACGCTCGCTCATGTCCAAACGATCTTGGAGCATGAGCACAGCGCGCCTTCGGCTCGGCGGGTCTACCAATTTCCCTTCGCGATCTCCTTCAACGCCAAATTCTCGAGTTCCTTGTCCGCCACCAGGCGTTTCAGCTTGTCGTTCTCATCACGAAGCTGCTTCAACTCTTTCGCCTCGTTCAGGTTCATCGCCCCGTACCGGTTGCGCCAGTTGTACATCGTCGCCGGCGAAGCACCGATCTGACGAGCAGCCTCATCACCAGTCGCTCCATCAGCAATCAGCCGATCCGCGACCCCAAGCTTGCGAACAATCTGCTCCGGTGAATGATTCTTCCTCTTTGTCATAGTCATGTCCTTGCCCCAACGGGGCGATCAAGGACTCCAAACCTACACGGCACCAAAATCAGGGGTCATTCCACTGTCTCTTCGACAACCTCGCCCCGATCCACGAAATCTTGGACCGAAGCCGCGATGAGACGGATACCGGTTTCGGCAACTCGCCGATCTCGGTATTCGATCACTTCATCGAAATTGCGACCGTTATCGACGTGCATGATCGGGAACGGGATCTTCGCCGGGGCGAACGCCTTTGATGCCAGGTGCAGCATAACGATGGAGTCCTTGCCGCCAGAGAACAGCATGGCGGGACGGTCGAACTCGGCTGCAACTTCGCGAATGATATGAATGGGTTCTGATTCAAGCGCGCCAACATCACTGAGTTGGTAAGTGGGAGACATCACATTTTCCTATTGGCCGAAACCCTGTCGATGGGTGCGGGATCTTCCTGGCCCCAAGAGTCGAAATCTTGAACCGCCTCGCTTTGAGAGGCTGCAACGAACCCAGCGTGATCATCATCGCCTTCCGTTCATTGTTCGGCGAGTCACAGGGGTCGCAGACGCGCCCATGCCCGCTCGTGGCCGTAGTAGAGGGCCATCTTGACTGTCGCCTCGACGCCACCGATCGAGACGCCGACACCCAGGTCACCAGTGAGGGCGAAAGCGATCACGATGGTGGTGGACGTGGCAATGATGCGCCAGGTCACCATTTTCGCTAGGTGAACGCGGCGGCTCGATTCCACCGCTGCGGAGGTCATCGAGCGGCTCGGAGCCCGGCGACGGGGCGATGCCGGGCCGACCTTGCGAGCTCGGCGTGGCTGGGAGCCGCTGGTCCAGTCACGAGCACCGATAGGGTGCAGACAGGCACCCGGCCGAGCTCGCGAACAGGTCCACGCCAGACGTTTCATCGGACCGCGTGGCGTTTGTTGCGACTGCGGCCGGTGTCAGAGGCGACATTCCGGTCCCGATCAGCAGGTCGCTGATCTCGCCGGCCACGACGTCGTACCTTTCGGCCGAAGGAGAGACATGGTCGAGCACATCGTCACCGATCAGTCGGTCGAAGACCACAGCATCGGCCTCTCGGAGTACACGGGTCGCCTTCAGCGTCATCAACTCCGCGTCCTCGGGACCTACACCGACGAGCCACACGGTCATGAGCGGCCGTCGAGAACGTCGGCCCACCCCGGCACCTCGGTCGCAAGGCCTCGGCCCCGCACGTCGGAACGGACTTGGGCGCTGATCCGAGCAACTTCCAGTGTCTCGTGGTCGAGGATGGCGTCGATCCGTCGACGGAGCCACGCCGCGACGGCAGGGCTTCGACCGCCGGTGCTCACGCTGACGGTGAGATCCCAGCGCCGGGCGACCGCCGGCAAGACAACCGAGCAATGAACCGGGTCGTCGGCCGCGTTGCACCAGATCCGGCGCTGTTCGGCTTCACGGAACGCTGCTCCGTCGACCGCGGGATCACCCGTCGCCGCCACGACCAACCAGACACCGTCGAGGTCCTCGGGCACGAAGTCCCGGCGAACCTGTTCAGCCACCGGCAGCTCGGCCATCTCGGGGCCGTACTCGGTCGCGACGACAATCACCTCCGCCCCTTGTTGGAGATAGACCGCCGCCTTCCGGGCGCCAATCCGGCCGGCGCCGACGACCAGGATCCGTCGACCCTGGACTCGGAGCCCGACCGGGACAATCGCCAGTGCTCGGTAACCAGTGCTGCGGTCATAGGTGCAACCCGCATTCCGTCTTGCCCGAGCCCGGCCACCGGCCGGCCCGTGGGTCCTCGCCGGCCTCGACCGGAGTCGTGCACGGCCGGCAACCGATGCTCGGATAGCCACGGGAACGCAGGGGGTTGACGATGATGTCGTGCTGACGCTCGTAGTCGGCGACCTCAGCGTCGGTCCAGGCAACGATCGGATTGATCTTCGTAAGCCCACGGCGGTCGACCTCGATCTGGGAAGCCTCGGATCGACCCGGTCCATCAGCCCGGCGAAGGCCGCTGAGCCAGGCTCGTTTGCCAGCCAGGGCGTGATCGAGTTGTTCGACCTTGTGGTAACTGCAGCAGAAGCCCGGTGCACCGACGCCGTCCAAGTGGCGCCATGGAACAACGACCCGGAGGTTGGGTTGATACCGTGCGGCGATGGCGAGCATCGTCTCGATGGTCTCGTTGAAATGAAAGCCAGTATCGATGAACGTGAGTTCGATCGTCGGATCGATGGTGAGTGCAAGCTCCACCAGAACCGCGTCCTGACCTGAGCACAGAAGCGTCAGGTCTGATCCAAACTCCCTCGTCGCCCACTCGATCGCAGCAACCGCCGAGGTCGCAGTCGCGATGCTGGTTGAGCCGATATCCATCATGACCGCCCCCCCGCGGAGCGGACGGGGGGACGCCGTTGGAATGACGGTAGACCTTCACCCAGCGCAGCGACGCCGAGGCGTTCGGCCCAATCGCCGAATCCCTCGCCCAGGGTGCGCTCCCGCCCGAAACGATCGAGCAATGGTGCGAGTACGTCACGGAGCTTGGCAAAGGGTACGGACTCGATCAGCAACGACGCAAGGCGGGTTCCGGCCGCGTCGCCGCCGATGAAGACGTCGTACGCAGTCTTCGTCCTGGCCACGATGCCCAATTCGGCAACGTAGGGGCGGGCACAGCCGTTCGGGCAACCCGTCATGCGTGTCTCGATGCGAACATCGGCCAGGTGCCGTTCGGTGAGGAGCTGGTCGAGCAGGTCAGTCAGCTCCGGCAGAACACGCTCCGCCTCTCCGA
>JBDNHG010000745.1:0-4444 GCA_041688925.1 Acidimicrobiales bacterium
GGGCGCTGAGCCCGATGCGTACGTGTGCTGCGCCGGTATGCCCCGCCAGCGATGCGGCGAGCAGGTCATCGCTTTTGTGCACATCGACTCCGTCAGAATCGAGCGCGACTCGCAAGACGAATTCGGCTGAACGTTGCGTCAGCCGGTCGATCACCGCGTGTGCAAGCGATGTCGCATTTCGTTCCAGCAGGCGTCCGTTGGTGCCTGTCTGACGAGCCAACAAGGTCGCTGCCTTGACCGCTGCCTCGGTATCGACGCCGGTCATGGTTCCGAGTACGGCACTTGCGTCCGTCGGCGTCATGGCGCAAATGCGGACCAGGCCGCGTGCCCGCAGACGAGCTGCTGCACGTTGCTCCAGCCCAGTCGTCGCAGCGGCATGCTCCGGCAGCGGACCATCGATCAGTCGAGCCAGAACCGCAGCCTCTCGATCATCGACGAGGCCAGACTCGGGTTGCGCTGTCGCCACGAGGAATCGCCCATGGGTTGTCAACCCGGCCGGGGCGGCAAGTTGTTGGTCGAGCACAGCGTGAATCGCGGGGAACTCGAGCGCCAACCGACACATCGGTATCGCCCGTTCAGGGCCGAGCAACAACGGGCCGAGTTCATCGCGCGCATCGACGCGGACCTCGCTGTCGCCGCCCAAACCAACGGTCGCCATGTCGACCGCCTCGATCATCGTGCGGTGGTTGCCAACAACCGCTCCCCCGGTTGCGATCGACGGCCGTCCATCGAAAATCACTGCGACATCGGTGGTGGTGCCACCAATATCGACCACGAGTCCGTGCTCGAGGCGTGCCAGATGAAGTGCGCCGATCACCGACGCTGCCGGCCCCGACAAGATCGTCTCGATCGGGCGTGCCTGGGCGAATGCAGCCGACACCAACGAACCATCCCCGCGCACGATCATGAGCGGCACATCGATTTTGTGAGCTGCGAGCACGACCGCCACCGCCTGGTTGAGACGGTCGATCGTGCCAAGTAACCGGGCGTTGAGCACGGCGGTCAAGGCACGGCGGGGTCCGTCGAGTTTGGCGCTCAGCTCATGACTGGTCGTGACCGGAAGTCCAGTCGCCCGCCGGATCAGCGCTGCCGCCGACCGCTCGTGACTTGGATTGCGAACGCTAAATTGTGCGGCGACTGCGAAGGCCGAAACCCGCGGGGCGAGCGCATATGCGGCCCGTTCAATGGCTTCGGCGTCGATCGGAACCCGCTCGTTGCCATGGGCGTCATGTCCTCCGTCGAAATGCATTTGCAGGGCTTCATCGACCGCAGCATCGAGCCCGGTGCGTTGCAATTCACGCGGCGAGAAACCAAACGTGAATAGACCGGCCGGTTCACCGTGGCCTTCGACCAACGCGTTGGTTGCCAATGTCGTCGACACGGAGACCAGACCGACATCGTCAGCTGCGTTCCGCCCCGCAGCATCGAGAACCTGACGCACCGCACCGTCGACCCCAATCGTCAGGTCATGATGGGTTGTCGGCGCCTTGGCGTGGGCAACGACCCGCGTATCGGCTTCGTCGACCAGCACGGCGTCGGTGAACGTGCCACCGGTGTCGATTCCGAGCATCAGCACCATCGTGGATCACTCCTAGCCATAGAGCTGCACCATGCCATACGCATGCCCCTGGTGCAGCTGCAACACGAGGGTCAGCGGATAGGTAGAGCGCTGAGCCCCGGAACCGCATGACCGTTACGGCAGGCGGGATAGTCAGGCCAGCAGGATGCGGCGGGCTTCGGTCAACTCGGCGATGCGATCGGCAGCGTCCTCGGTAGCGCCTCCGACGTCGGGGTGAGCATCTCGTAACGCGTTGCGGAAGGTCTTGCGCAAGATGGCGCCGTCGGGAACATCGGCATCGGCTTCGAAGCCAAGCACCTCGAGCGCCCAGGCGATCGGATCTACTTGGCTCGAAGACGAAAGGGCAAAGCGCTGGAAGGTACTGCTCAGATGGCCAAGCAACAGTTCGTCGCGATCCGCGTCGCCCTGCCAGCCAATCGCCCGCCGGATCACCTTCATTACCGCGCCGCGCGCCGAGGGGTCGAGTCGTCCGGCGGCGTAGACCGATGCCAAAACGTATTGAGGCGGCGCATTGTGGTGCGCCTCGAAGTTCAGGTGCAGCTTGTTGTTCGGCAACCGTTCGAGTTGGTGCACCGACCGCGTGAGTCCAATTCGGTCCTTTTGCAGCCGGTGCCGCAGCCGCGGCTGCGGGATGCGTTGACCCTGTTCGACCTGATAACTCAAGATCTCGAGTTCCTCGAGAAGTTCCGGGTCGATGAGCTGGCTGTACTTGGCCACGATGGCGCCGAGAAGCAATCCACCGAACCCGGGAGATTCGTCGACCGGCAGGACCATGTGCCCGATCGCAACACGTCTCGTGGGCGCGATCGGCCGCGAGTGATACACCTCGAGTTCGGCCAACAGCACAACGCACGAGGTTAGTAGTACCTGTGCTGATTGCAGAGTCGAGTGGTTACTTACCGAGCGGTGTTCGGTTCGTGATGAACAAGCAGCGACGGCTCCGATGCGACGACGATGCAGCGATCAGACGAGGCGTCGCATGAAGTCGTGCAACGCTGCAGCCATCTCTTCGATATCTGCATCAGGCAGGGCGCTGTCTTCTCCTGACAGCGCGCCGCTGAGGTCACGGGATTGGTCGACGACCGAACCCCAAATGTCGGCACCCAGGCCATAGGGCAGGGTCATCCGATCGACGATCGACGCTGTTTCGACCAGTGACACGATGCCCTTGGGGTCGTTCGGGTTCTTGCGTAGCCGGCCAGCAGCGACGAACAGATCGGACATGACGTCGATCGGGTCAACACCTGGCACACCAGAGCCGAACTCACGCTCGTCAGGATCGGGTTCGTCGAGGCCCGAGAACAGATCGTCGACCTTTTCTTCATCGCGCTCGTAGACGAACAGATCGCCGTTCTTGTCGAAGGCGTGCGATATCCCGTGCTCGCCCATGCGTCGCAGCAGACGTGCATGCTGGTCGTCATCGAGTTCGTCGAGTTCATAGACGATGGTCGGCTGTGTGAGGTCGAGGGTCGGCATGGCCACGACCTCGGCTTCGGCGACCGCTGTATCGACGGCTTCTTCGTCGGTCTCTTTGATGATGAGCGTGGCGCCTTGCCAGGCATGGGCGATGCCGCTGCGGGTCAACATTCCGTCGAGCGTCGAACGACCCTGACCCGTCCACTCGTGAAACTCGTACGCGAGCTGGTCATCGTCGACCTCACCTACTTCGCCCACGTCGATGGGCGCATCGCTGGTCGTCGGAACGCCGCACTCAGCGCACTCGGCGACGCCTTCGTCGTACTCGGACCCGCACTGGAAGCACCAGACGAGGCCATCATTGTCATTTGTGGTCGAAGTCACGCCGCAATCATGACGACTCAACCAGTGGAGGGCAACCTTGATGGCCGGTGCGACCAATCTCATCTTCGATTTTGGCCAACTTCGATCGATGGTGAATTAGGGTTTACCTCAATCGTCGATGTGCGGAGCACTCATGAGTCCAACTCCAGACAGAAACCTCGCCCTCGAATTGGTGAGGGTTACCGAAAGCGGCGCGCTCGCCGCTAGCCGGTGGATGGGTCGAGGCGACAAAGAGGGCGCCGACGGAGCAGCGGTCGAGGCAATGCGGCACATGCTGAGCAGTGTCTCGATGGACGGCACTGTCATCATCGGCGAGGGTGAAAAAGACGAAGCCCCCATGTTGTACAACGGCGAACGGCTCGGCAACGGCGAGGGCGCCGCGGTCGACGTCGCCGTCGACCCGATCGATGGAACCACCCTCACCGCATATGGCCGGGGCAACGCGCTCGCGGTGCTCGCTGTATCCGATGCGGGCAGCATGTTCGACCCGGGCCCGTTCGTCTATATGGAAAAGATCGCCGTTGGCCCCCGATGCAAAGGCGCTATCGATCTCAATGCCAGCATCACCGAGAACCTGCACCGCATCGCCGGCGCCAAGCGTGACCTCATCCGCAATCTGACGGCGGTCGTGCTCGATCGACCACGCCACGAAGCGTTGATTGCCGAAATCCGCGAGGCGGGCGCCCGCATTCGTCTCATTCCCGACGGTGATGTCGCCGGCGCCATCGCAACTGCATGGCCTGATGCCGGCGTCGACGTCTTGATCGGCATCGGCGGCACCCCCGAGGGCGTAATCAGCGCCGCAGCGCTCAAGTGTATGGGTGGCGAAATCCAAGGTCGGGTGTGGGCACGCGACGACGCCGAACGCGCTGCAGCTCTCGAACTCGGTTATGACCTCGAACGCGTGTTGCACACCAACGATCTGGTTTCTGGCAACAATTGTTTCTTCGCTGCCACGGGCATCACCGGAGGCGATCTGCTCAAGGGCGTTCAATTCACTCCCACCGGGGCAACAACGCAGTCGCTCGTCATGCGCTCCAAGTCGGGAACCGTACGCCTGATCAA
>JBDNHG010000746.1:0-3500 GCA_041688925.1 Acidimicrobiales bacterium
ATGCGCATAACTAGAAGAGTTTAGATGGCATGATCGCTATGAAGGCGGCGCGGCGGGCTCAAGCGGACAGTTCAGGCCACCCAGGGACCAAAAAAGCCGCGAAACAAAGCGCAAAAGCGGCGAATAATATTCCGACATCGATTTTCCGAAAATTGGGTCTATTTGGTGCTGGAGCGGTAGTTGAACCGCGACTGACCATCGCGACTGCCAGATCGCGGGCCCGGCGATGACTGCCGATCACGACCGCGGTGGCGGTGTCCCCGATGTAGGAGAAGGCCTCGCGGAGCGGCTTGTCGGACAGGTCGGCGGGTGAGGGGCGATTGGTGACTGATTCGTTGACGACATCGATCTCGTCGGCGACGAGTGGAAGTGAGCGCACGGCCAACGCAACGACCGAGCCGATCTCGTCAACGGGTACGCCGATGCGTCCCAGCGGTTGCAACAGTCGGCGGATGGCGAAACCAACGGCGGTGAGCCCCGTTGTCCAGCTGAGAATACCGGCCCACAAAATCATGACGATGCCGACGACGATCAGGCGCGCGTAGTCGAGCAGGCCACCGACACCAATGCCGAGTACAAACGGCTCTTCGCCCGACGCGGCTGCGCCCAAGGCACCGCCGAACAGAGCGAAGCGCACGATCAGAGGCACGCGAGGAAGCACCGACAGCGGAAGTTTGGCGCTCACGAACACGGCGACGACGAGCGCAGCTGCAACGAGTACATGGCTCCAGAGCGGATTGAAGACCAAACCGATCGAGATCACGATGCCGGCCACGACCTTGGTCTCGGGCGCCAACCGGTGGACGGGCGAGTCGACTGGTACGGGGCGGAAGAATGCTTGCGAGCGGCTCATGGGCGGATTACCTCGAGCGTTCCATCGACGAGTCGAAGTCGCTGGTCGACATGGGGTGGTGACCAGTCGATGTCATGGCTGACTACAACGATCGAGGTGCCTGCCATACGTACGCGATCGAGGGTGACGGCCAGATCAGAACGGCCGGCAGCGTCGAGGCCAGCCAACGGTTCGTCGAGCACCAGCAATGAGACGCCACGGGCGACGAGGCCGGCGAGGAGTACTCGGCGTTGTTCACCGCCGCTCAGTTCGTCGATTCGGCGGTGCAGAAGATGGTCGAGTTCGAAGAGGTCGATGCTGGTGACCAGGTTTGTTGCACGTGTCTGATGGCGCATGACGTCGGTTTGTGGTGCTCGCCCGTCGGTGCGGACGCCGGCGAGTGAATGGAGTTCGGCGTTGACGGTTGGTCGCAGCAGTTGCAGTCGCACATGCTGGTGGGCGAGCGCTCGACGCACGCCCTCGGCTTCGTCGATATCGCCGGCGCTGTGTTGTGCCAGACCGGCGAGAATCCGTGCCAGGGTTGTCTTGCCGCTGCCGTTACGACCCTCGATCATCGTCATGCCATAGCGATGGACGGACAGATCGACGCCCTTCAACACCTCGTGTGCCCACGGCTGTGTCGGATTGTGCGTGAAACCGACGTTTCGCAGGCGAAGCAGCCGCGAGTCACTGACGCTCGAATGAATCGTGCGCAGTTCGGTGGCCTCGCTCGCCAGGTGGGGCACCGGATTGGCCGACGTGAGCACGATGCGGCGGTCGGTGGGTGATGCGTCATTGCGATGCGTTGTGCGCACCACGGCCGTGCCCTCGAGTGCGTTGAGCCGCCGGGTAATGCGAATCTGCTCATCGGGGTCGAGCATCGAAGTGACCTCGTCGGCGAGCAGCAGCTTGGGTTCGCGCCGCAGCGCCGAAGCGAGGGCCAGCCGCTGCAACTCACCACCCGAGAGCTCACTCGTTGGACGGTCTTCGGGCAGGTTCAGTCCAACGTCGGCAAGAGTCGCCGCGACATCGAGCGGCGTATCGAGGCCCCAGCGCAGGTCTTCTTCGACGGTCGTTCCAACAACCTGCGCCTCGGGGCGCTGCCCGACACGAGCGGTGCCGCCAGGGCTGCCGAGCCCGACGTTGCCGGAGCGGATGACCAAGTCATGGTTGTCCATGCCGGCGAGTGCGTCGAGCAACGTCGACTTGCCAGCACCGTTTGGTCCTTCGACGACGACGTGTTCGCCGGCGTTGATTTCGAGGGTCAGCGGATTCGTGACCGTGACGCCGTTGCGCTTGAGCGCACTTCCGTCGATCTTGACCGGCAGCGGACTGGCGTTTTCGCTTGGTTGCAGTGAGAGCTCGATGGGGTTGACGAGGGCTCTATCGATGCGTCGCAGGATTGCGCCGCCCACGCCACGTATCGCCAGCGCGTAGATGACCGAGTAGATGAGCTCGGTCGCGGGGATGAGAAGCAGCCAGTTGTCGATCAGGAACGCTGACGTCGACTCGAGCGCACGGTCGCACCAATTCGCAGCGTTTTCGACGAAGCCGAGCCCGATGCCGCCGAAGAGTCCACCGATGCCCGTGATGATGTTGCCGAAGCCGTTTGCTTGATTCTCGATGTTCTCGAAGACGAGCGTGCGGAGTTTGCCGTTGATAGCGACGGCCGGATAGAAGAACAACACGCTGAACGCCATGGCGGGCCAGGCGATGAGCAACGAGAAACCAATCGTGCGGATGCGACCCCAGTCGCGCTTCAGGCTGTAGCCACCGCACCAACCGAACACACCAGCCAATGCCGCTTGGCTCACCGGACCGAGGCCCCCGAGAATCAGCGCAATCGATGCCGCAGCGCAGGTTGAGATGACCACGGCGCGGGTGCGGCGTCGAGCGGCCAACACGGCGACGACGAAACTGGCGATTACCTGGAACAAGCTGCCTGAGGCCAATATCCGCCCGGCGGCGAGTAGTGCGACCACCAATGCTGCGGTGATCGCCGCATCGGCGACTTCGGCTGCGTTGAGCGGCTGTGAGCGTCGGCTGCTCGTGCGGGGCTCGACGTAGGAGACTGTTTCGGTGCGAGTCATGCGGCCGCAATCTGATCGAGGCGGCGGCGAATTCGTTTGACGCTCACCTTTTCGCGTGCTCCCAGGTGTTGGGCAAAGGCGCTGATGCGCAATTCTTCGAGCGACCATGCAACCGCTTCGATCTCGCGTGACCAGGGCATGTGGGATGCAACGGTGTCGTAGAAGTCTTCGACAGCCAAGATCTCGTGCATCGACGTGCGATCGAGCATCACCCGGCTCGGCAGCTTCTCGAGGCGGTACCGAATGCCACGCAGGTAGCGGACCATGTCATGGAACCGGTTGAGGCCCATCGAGTTCATATGACCGGGGAAACTGAGTCGATCGAGGTGGTTTCGTGCGTCGCTCACACAGTCTTGTGGCAGCTGGTCGGCCGACACGATCGCCATGCGAATTGCTGCTGTTTCGTCGATCATCTCTGCTGCTACGGGCGCCCATGTAGCGGCCAGACGCGGCAGATCGCGGCGTGCTCGTTGCTGAATTTCTGTGAATTCGTCGCCGTTCCAGGGGATGCCAGCGTCATCGATGATCGTGCCCAGACATGCGAGCGTAAGGTCTTCGAACCATTCTTTGCGCTCACC
>JBDNHG010000747.1:0-5584 GCA_041688925.1 Acidimicrobiales bacterium
GCCCGACGACAGTTTCGAACTACCAGAGCCAGCGGCCATCGAGGACTGACGTGAGGCCCGAGCAATTGCGAAATGAACTTGCCTCCGTTGCCCACCTCGGCCCCATCGATCTGCGACTCGGTGAGACCGACGCCGCCATTGAGCTCAGCGATGTTGTGCACGATTCTCGACAAGCTGCACCGGGCAGCTTGTTCTGTGCCGTTCCCGGTCTGACCGTCGACGGTCACGACTTCGTCGACGCAGCGGTGACGAACGGAGCAGCGGCCGTGCTCGTCGATCATCAGGTCGCCACGCCCAGAGCGCAGCTGCAAACCACGAGCGTCCGCGAGACCATGGCGTATGCGGCGGCTGCCGTGCACCGCCACCCAAGTAGAGACCTCGCCGTGTTCGGCATAACCGGCACCAACGGCAAGACAACGACCACCCACCTGCTCTCCAGCGTCCTCGCGTCGGCCGGTCGCCGGTGCTCGGTCATTGGGACGCTCGGTGGACTGCACACGACCCCCGAGAGCACTGACCTGCAACGTCACCTGCGCCGGTTGGCCGATGACGGCGTCGACGTTGTCGCACTCGAGGTCAGCTCGCACGCGCTCGACCAACGGCGAGTCGACGCGACCCGGTTTGCGGTCGTGGCATTCTCGAATCTCACACCCGATCACCTCGACTATCACCACAACATGGGCTCGTATTTCGATGCCAAGAAGCGGCTGTTCGACGGGCGCGCCGAGGTAGAGATCGTCACGGTTGATGATCCGTGGGGCCAGCGTCTTGCCGACGAGCGTCCCGCCGCCATCCGCGTCAGCCTTGGCGACGTCGTCTTTGAAGAAGAAACCATCTCGGGCAGCAGGTTCGTTTGGCGCGGTCGCAGCACCTGGCTTCCTCTTCCCGGTCGTATGAACGTTGCCAATGCCCTCGTCGCTGCCGAGGCGGCCAGCGTGCTCGGTCTGGCGGACGAAGCGATCGTCGAAGGACTCGCAACTGCTGAGTTGGTACCCGGGCGCATGCAAGCCGTCACGGCTGGCGCTTCGAACGGCCCAACGGTCGTCGTTGACTATTCACACACACCCGACAGCATCGAGCGGGCCTTGGCAACGCTGCGTGCTGTTGTTCCCGACGGTGCAATCACCATCGTGTTCGGCTGTGGGGGAGACCGCGACCGACAGAAGCGGCCATTGATGGCGCGTGCCGCCGAGACAGGCGCCGACCGTGTGTATCTGACCAGCGACAATCCACGGTCCGAAGATCCACTGGACATCATCGAGGATGCTCTGGCCGGATTCGGGGACCCCACAAATGTCGTCGTCGAGGCTGACCGACGAGAGGCGATCCGACGTGCCATCATCGATGCCGAACCGGGTGATGTCGTGCTCATCGCCGGAAAAGGCCATGAAAAGACGCAAACCATCGGCACGGATGTGCTCCCATTTGACGACGTAAGCGTTGCGTCCGAGATGCTCCAGGCGGCCGACACATGATCAGACTTCTCATCGCAACCGGCGTCGGCCTCCTCGTGTCATTGTTCGGCACCCGCTTCTTGATCAACTGGCTCACGCAACGCAAGGTCGCCCAACCAATTCAGGAAGACGGCGTGCAGGCGCACCGCGAAACCAAAGCGGGCACACCAACGATGGGTGGTATCGCCATCGTTGCCGGCATCGTCATTGCCTATGTGGTGAGCGACCTGTACAACGGCGTGTACACACGCAGCGGTCTCCTCGTCATCTTCGCGATCGTGGGTTCGAGTGCTGTTGGGTTTCTCGACGACTGGATCAAGGTCGCCAGCGAACGCAACCTCGGCCTGCGTGCCCGTACCAAGATGGTCGGCCAACTCTTCGTCGCCACCACGTTCGCGATCTTGATGGTCACCCTGACCGACGTACACACCGAACTCTCGTTCACCCGATGGGACTCGATCGGCCTCGACCTCGGACCGGTCGGATGGTGCATCTGGGCGGTATTCATCATGGTGGCAACGACCAACGGCGTCAATCTGTGCGACGGACTCGACGGTCTGGCCAGCGGCTCCTCGATCTTTGCCTTTGCAACGTTCACCGTCATCGGGTTCTGGATGTTCGGGCACCCCGACATCTACGACGTCGATCATGCACTCGACCTTGCCGTGATCGCCGCTGCGGTCGTCGGCTCGTGCGCAGGTTTCCTGTGGTGGAACGCAGCACCCGCACAAATCTTCATGGGCGATACCGGTTCACTGGCGCTGGGTGCCGGCTTGTCGTCGCTGGCGCTGGCGACCAATACCCATTTGTTGCTGCCGATCCTGGGCGCACTCTTCGTGGCTGAAACCGTGTCGGTGATCATCCAGGTCAGCGTCTTCAAGCGCACCCGTAAACGTCTGTTCCTCATGGCCCCGGTACACCACCACTTCGAGATGCTGGGCTGGCCTGAGACCCGGATCATCATCCGCTTCTGGCTTATGGCTGGTTTCTCCGCTGCGCTGGCCCTCGGCATCTTCTATGCCGACTTCCTTTCGATCCCCGGGTCAGTTTCCTAGTGGCTCGCACGGTCGTTAGGAAGATGGTGGTGATGGGCATGGGTATTACCGGCCGAGCGGTCACCACTGCGCTGACGCGCCGCGAGATCGAGGTGACCGCGCTCGACGATCGGCTCAGCGACGAACTGCTGTCATGGTCTTTTGCACACGGCGTTGAAGTACATCGCCCCGCCGATGTAGATCTCGACGCAACGTTGCGGGGCAGTTCGGCACTTCTGCCGGCACCTGGTTTGCCCGACCATCACCCGATCTTCGATGCCGCCAAACGCGCCGGCGTGCCTGTCATGAGCGAATTTGATCTGGCCGCTGGATGGGACGCCCGACCGGCAATTGCCGTGACCGGTACTGACGGAAAGACGACCGTCGTGACACTCATCGAGCGCATGCTCGAACGTTCGGGCATCTCAGCTAAGGCCGTCGGAAACACCGACACGCCATGGGTCGAAGCGATCGACGATCTGACCACCGACGTGTTCGTCGTCGAGGCATCTTCGTTTCGGCTCGGACACAGCCAGCGCTTCTCACCCCAGGTGGCCGCCTGGCTCAACTTCGGACCCGACCATCTCGATGCGCACCGCGATCTCCACACCTATGAGATGGCAAAGGCCGCTATCTGGGCAAATCTCGAACCGCCAGCGCTGGCGATTGCGAACCGAAACGACCCCGTCGTCGCTCGACACGCGGCAGCGATTGTCGGCACCGCGGTCGAGACGTTCGGCGCCGATGCACCACCCACAGCGTTGGACCATGGGGTCGTCGACGGCGTGCTCGTGAGCGCTGGCGACCAACTCGTCACGATCGACCAACTCGCCCGATCGATGCCTCATGACATCCTCAATGGTCTGGCAGCGGCCGCTTCGGCTCGGCGCATGGGTGCCGACCGTGACGCTGTTGTCGAGGTACTGCGCACCTTCGTCGGGCTCGAACATCGGGTCGAGTTCATTGCCGAGATCGACGGCGTTCGCTATATCAACGACTCGAAGGCAACAACGCCTCATGCCGCAGCGGCCGCGCTTGGAGGCTTCGAATCGATTGTGCTTCTCGCCGGCGGCAAGAACAAGGGTCTGGCGTTCGATGACATGCTCGATCACGTCGGTCACATCGTCCACGTCGTAGCAATAGGCGAAGCCGCCGCCGACATCGAAGCCGCCTTCGCTGGCCGCACCGCTGTGTCGGTCGCAACCTCGATGGAAGCCGCTGTGGCGCGAGCCGCCGAGGTCGCCTCTCCCGGAGACGTGGTTCTGTTGTCTCCGGCCTGCGCTTCCTATGACTGGTACCGCTCGTACGTTCACCGTGGCGAGGACTTCGCCCGCATTGTCCGCACGCAACTCACTGCCCGAGGGCTCACACCATGACAGCAACGCGTACGAGCCGGCGAGCCGCAACCCGCGACCGCCCGCCGAGCATCAAATCAGTCACGCAGCCGAACCGGCGCCCGCTCACATGGCTCAGGCCACTGCGAAATCCCAGTGTCGTGGCGGGTCGACGAACGATCGAGTTCGCTGTACTACTACTGCTGACCCTTGCGCTCACGTTCATCGGGCTGATCATGGTCCTCTCGGCCTCGACCGTCACGGGACTTCAGCAGACAGGAACCCCGTGGTTCTATCTCGAGCGCCAGGGCCTGTGGGCCGTCATTGGCTTGGTCGCCATGAGCGTCCTCATGCGGCTCGACTACCGAGACATCGCCCGGTTCGCTCCAGTGATGTTGGCGGGCACCACCGTCATGCTCATTGCACTGATGGTGCCCGGAGAACACAGCGTGACTGCGAACGGGGCCACCCGTTGGCTCGCAATCGGGCCGTTCACCATTCAACCATCCGAGTTCGCCAAATTGGCGCTGGCCCTCTTTGCCGCTGATCTGATTGCTCGTCGTGCTCATTTGGCCCACGACAATCGGGCGGTTCTCGTGCCGGTCATGTTCGTGTCGCTCCTCATGGCCGGGCTCGTACTGATGCAGCCAAGCCAGGGGACGGCGACGATCATTGTGGCGGTCGCCATGATCCTGCTCTTCCTCGGCGGCGTTTCGATCTGGTCACTCGGTTCGGTGACCGTCGCCCTCCTCACCGCTTTCGCCGTTCTTGCTGTGTCTTCGCCCTATCGGCGAGACCGCCTGAGCGCGTGGGCAGACCCGTTCAGCGATCCTGAGAAGGCTGGGTATCAGACGATCCAGTCGCTCGTGGGAGTTGCATCGGGCGGGGTCGACGGCGTCGGGCTCGGCGCTGGCCGAGCAAAGTGGGGCTTCTTGCCGTTTGCCCACACCGACTTCATCTTCAGCGTGATCGCCGAAGAACTCGGCTTCATCGGCGCACTGATGCTGATCCTCCTCTATGTCGGGCTGGTGCTTTTCGGTATGCGGGTCGCTCTCGCGGCGCCTGACCGTTTGGGCATGCTGCTCGCCGGTGGTATCACCACCGCCATTGCCATGCAGGCATTCATCAACATCGGTGCTGCGATCAACCTGTTGCCGATCAGCGGCGTGACGCTGCCGTTCGTCTCGATGGGCGGTTCTTCGCTGATGGTGAACCTGGCGGCGATGGGCGTCGTGCTCAACGTAGCGAGACAGATAGAACGATGACCGGGACCTGGGTGGTCATTGCGGGCGGTGGCACGTCTGGACATGTGCATCCTGCGTTAGCGATCGCGGCAGAGATCGAACGCCGCGGTCGAGCGAAGTCAGAGATTCACTTCATCGGCAGCGCTCGTGGACTCGAAGCCGAACTCGTACCCCAACACGGATACGAACTCACCGCCCTGCCCGGACGCGGCATCCAGCGCACCGGCAACCTCGAGAATGTGAAGTCGGCGGGCGCTCTCACGGTCGCAGCGGTGCAAGCATGGCGCACCTTGCGGCGACTGAAACCAGCGGTCGTCGTGTCCGTTGGTGGTTATGCCAGCCTGCCGGCGGTACAGGCTGCGGCTGCGCTGCGAATCCCGATCGTCATCACCGAACAGAACACGGTGCCAGGTGCAGCAAATCGGCTTGGCAGCCGATGGGCAAAGGTCTGTGCGGTCTCATTCGCCGAGACGGATCTGCCGAACGCAGTCCATACCGGCAACCCGCTGCTCGGCAGA
>JBDNHG010000748.1:0-5663 GCA_041688925.1 Acidimicrobiales bacterium
GCCGGTGTCGCGTGCCGGTCTGTCGGTCATCGTTGCCGGTGGCACGAGAGAGATCTTCGGCACGTCGCGGCCGCCGCAAACTGTCGCCTTCAAGCAGAACATGACCAGCGTGACGTTCTATCTCGTCGCTGCGAACTGCGCTGCGTCGTGCAACGGCTCGATCAGCTTCTCGCGTTGATGCAGATGATCACCCCTCTACCGAAGAGCTCGGACCCCAGCAGTGGTGCGTTGTGTACGACGCAAAGAACAGTGCGCTCGTGCAGATCCATCACCACATCGACGCCGCAGGCGACAAGCCGCTCGGGCCTGATGCGCTGGCCGAGGCGGCGATGAACTGCGGGGTTGAGTATCCAACCGAGAACCTTGCCGTTGCGCATCCCGACCCGCACCTCGAATTGACCGACGACCTCTGGCCCACAGTCGTCGACGGCAAGATCCGCCTTGTCAACTTCGCCGACGTCGAGCAGCCTGAATACCCGCACGGCTAGCCCTGGCCGTGCGCCGCGGCTTGGGCATGACGCTGGTATTGCAGATCAGCTGGTCGTTGCGGGCACCTTGGGATTCGAAAAGATGAGCGCGCCATCTTCGAGCGGAGCGTTGCGCAGCACCTTCTTGTCGAACGAAAACCGTTGCGGATTCGTCCACGGTTCGCGGTCGCCTTGGCGGGGCAGCAGCGGCATCATGCGGGCCATATAGCCAGAACTGAAATCATCGATCCATGGCCGCTCAGGCATGTTGGCGTCGGCAGGTCGCAGCCGCGGCGTGCAGATGGTTGTGTCTGTCTCACTCATGTGGTTCAGCAGGCGACCAACGAACTCGCAGATCAGGTCAGATCGCAGTGTCCACGACGCATTGATGTAGCCGAACGACGATGCCATATTCGGCACGTCGCTATACCCCACGCCGCGATAGGTCCAGGTCTTCGAGAAATCAACCGGTTCGCCATCGACGATGAAGTCCATATCGCCCACGGTGACAAGCTGCAAGCCAGTTGCCGTGATGATGATGTCGGCATCGAGGTGTTCGCCGGACTGAAGCTGGATTCCTGTCGCATCGAACCGATCGATCTCGGCGGTCACGACGCCGGCGTTGTCTCCCTTGATGGCCTTGAAGAAGTCGCCGTTCGGCATCAGGCACAGTCGCTGATCCCAGGGGTTGTACGACGGCGTGAAGTTCTTCTCGACCTCGTCGTCGCCCAGCGATTTGCGAGCAAGGCCGAGCAGCTGCTCGCGGACCTTCTCTGGGTTCTTGCGGGTCTGGTTATAGAAGAACTCGCCCCGCCAGCTGTTCAGCTTGCGAATGATGGAATACGCCGTCTGCTCGGGCAACACCTTGCGCAGCTTCTGAGAGAACTTGTCTACGTCGGGCCGCGCGACCATGTAGGTCGGCGACCGTTGCAGCATCGTTACCGACTCGACCTCGTTGGCTATTGCGGGCACGATCGTGACGGCGGTGGCGCCTGAGCCGATGACGACAACCTTCTTGCCCTGATAGTCGAGGTCTTCGGGCCATTCTTGTGGATGGACAATGGTGCCGGCGAAGTCGTCGGCTCCGGCGAACTCGGGCTTGTAGCCGCTCTTGTAGCTGTAATAGCCCGAGCACATGAAGAGGAAGTTGCAGGTGTAGGTCGTGGGCGTCTGATCGGTACCGACGAGCGCATCAACGGTCCAGGTCGCCGTAGCGCTGTCCCACTCGGCTCGTGTGACCTTGTGCTGGAACTTGATCTGCTGATCGATGCCAAACTCGCTCGCCGTCTCGCGCAGATACGCAAGAATTGATGGTCCGTCGGCGATCGTCTTGGGGTCGGTCCACGGTTTGAAGCTGTAGCCCAGGGTGTGCATGTCGCTGTCAGAGCGGATGCCGGGGTAGCGGAACAGATCCCACGTGCCGCCGAGGTCATCGCGACCCTCGAGAATTGCATAGGTGCGGTCAGGACACATCTTCTGCAGGAAATAGCCCGCGCCGATGCCCGAAATCCCGGCGCCCACTACAAGGACATCGACATGGCTTGTTTCGTTCACCTAGCGAGCATAGGTGATGCTCGTATCAGCTACAGGCGCGACGCGTGGGTGGGAGCGATGCGATCGGCCCATGGCATGGCTTGTTCGAGTTCAGTTCCGATGTCGAGCAAGAGTTGATCATGTCCCATGTTCGCTGCGATCTGCACGCCGACCGGCAGGCCGTCGGCCGACTGGTGCAGCGGCAACGAGATTGCGGGCTGGCCCGTCACATTGAACGGCAACGTGAACAGGCCGATCAGCGCATAGGCCGACGAGATCCGCCACGGCTTCTCTTCGGGCGGCCACAGGTCAGCGGTCTTCATTGGTGGCGTGCCGGCGGTAGGCGTAATCAGCAGGTCGTACTGCGACATCCAGTCGACGACACCCGCAGACCAGCCTTGTTGGCGTTCGGATGCTTCGAGCCATTCGTGGGCCCGCATCTCTTTGCCTCGTTGCGCAGCGGTCCAGTTGTAGGGCTCGACGTCGTCGGCGGTCAATTCACGTCCGGCGATCTCGCTCAGGCTGGCGACCCGCCGAGCGAGTGCCGCCATCCACAGTTCGCCGTTCACTCGGCTCGCCGGGCCAATCAGATGGTTGCTGTCAACCTGTTCGACATGATGGCCAAGGGCGGCGAGCTGATCGGCGGTTGCGTCGACAGCTGCGGTGCATTCAGCGTCGATGACGGTTCGTCCGCCGTTGTTGATGACGGCGACCTTGAGCGGTCGCGACGGGGGAGTGGGGACCGGGCCACCAATGAACAGGTCGCTGTCGATGTTGCCTTTCACCGCGTGAAACATTGCCGCGCTGTCGCGCACAGTCGTAGAAACAACAAGTTCTGAGATCAGCCGTGAGATGCCGGGGTTGGAGATGACGCCTCGTGTCGTCTTGAGGCCGACCAGTCCGTTCCATGCTGCTGGCAGTCGTGTCGAGCCGCCACCGTCGCTGGCATGTGCGATCGGCACCATGCCACTTGCAACCGCTGCTCCAGCACCGCCGCTGCTGCCGGCTGGTGAACGTTCGAGGTCCCAGGGATTGTTCGTCGGCCCGCAGCTCAACGGTTGCGTAGTTGGACAGCTGCCGAGTTCGGGGAGGTTCGACTTGCCTAGGGTGACGAGCCCGGCTTGGCGGAACCGTGCACCGAGTTCGGTGTCGGCGGTCGCCATATTTCCCATGTGCTTGAGCGCTGCGTTCCCCGACCAATAGGGAAGGCCCGCCTGATTGGTGCCAATGTCCTTGATCAGAAACGGCACACCGCGGAACTGCCCGTCAGCGAGATCTGCCGAGCGTGCCGCATCCCGGGCGCGTTCGAAGTCGGTGTAGATGACCGCGTTGATGGCTGGGTTGAGCGCCTCGATCCGTTTGATCGCAGCGTCGACCAGCTCGAGAGGGCTGGCCTGGCCCGATCGAACGAGTTCAGCCTGCGCGGTGGCGTCCATCAATGACAGTTCATCCATCACCGCAAAGTAGTCACCAAATCGAGTGGTTACGAATCGGTGGCTAGGACCACAGCGCTATCTGTCAGCGCACTACAAGAACGGGGCAGGGTGCATGGTCAATCAGATACCGGCCAACCGACGGGTCGAAGAGTCGTTGCCAGACGCTCTTGTCGTGCGAACCAATGACGATGATGTCACTCTTGTGTTCGTTAGCGGCGCGGCAGAGCGACTCGCCAATACGTCCCATATCGACTTCTTCGACAACTTGTCCGGCCGGGAGTGTCGACGCAGCTGAAGCGGTTGCCTTCTCGGCGACAGACTGGGCCGCATCGAACTGTGCTCGTATCTCGCCAGCGGTGGCGAACGAGCCGGTGGGGTAGCCAGCAGCGAACATTGGCGTCCGGTTGCCGACACTAACGATCGTGTAGTCGGCATCCCCAAAGAACCCGTATGCGACTTCTACTGCATGGTGCGATTCGGCACTGTCATCGACGCCAATCAGGATGTTCATGGTCATACCTTCCGTTGTCTCCAAGAGACTAGGGCAAGGGCGTACCCATTAGTCGTGCCATGCAAACCTGGACGTCACAGGTGCTCCTTCGTAGGATCGTGCGAGAATGCGCAAGCAGTACCACTTCAGGCCCGGTGGCGAAGGCAAGGATGCGTGGGACGTCGATCGCCTGATCACGCTGTGCTCATCCGTTGACCACGACGCGATGGGTGAACCATTGGTCGGGATAACCCGTATCAGACTCCCAAAGAGCGACGGCCTGGACCCACTCGGCGTCAGCAAGCTGATCTAGAACCCTTTCGCCGATGGGCAGGACCCACGGTTCTTGAGCAGTGAAGGGACCAGGCGCCACTGCGTCGGGAATCAGTTGAGCATCAGCGAAGACGAGCACACGCACGGCAAGCTGCTCCTCGTACTCTGCGCAGATGTCGACGGCGACAGCAAGGTGATCGGTGCTAATTGCAATGGGCCGGGTCGTTCGATCGGGGCCGCCATTCTCGTCAACTAGCTCGGCGAGAGCGCAGCCGCCGAAGAAGTCTTGAAACACCGGCGGTGCGATTGCTGACTCGTTCTGAAAGAAACGACGAGGATCAGCGTCCGTGGTGGGCCTGCCAATAGCAACCGCGGCTTGGGGCGATGATGCATAGACCGTGTTGTTATCGGCTTCCTTCAGGACAAACACGTCGAGACGATCATCGACCTCGAGGCCGGTGATGTCAAAGTCGTAGCGATAGTAGGTGCGAGATTCGAATCGCTGCGGACGTTGGCTCGACGTGCACGGGAACGCCGTGTCAAAGTTCACGACACACGTGATATTAGCGGTGACCTGATCCGCTCCGAAGTTGTAGATGACGAAGTGCACTTCGTTTTGCTGAGGCGAGAGGCTTCCCGCGGGGTTGTCCCGCTCGATTCGAGTGTCGAATCCGACCATGAGGGCGCCGTAACCCGACTCGCCCGAGGGCCGCGATCCAACCGCATCGTGGAAGGGTTTGGTAAGGGACCCATCGACCGGATAGCCAAGCGCAGCAAGGTCTTCGGACGTGTCGAGGGTGCGCACGAGCGCAGCATCGGTTCCGTCATCTGGATTCGGGCTGCGTCCCCAGGTCGCAATAATTAGGCCGAGGGCGAGAGCAATCGCAAGACGCGCCATGCGCCGAGTTGTGTTACCGCGCATTAGCGGCTTGCTCTGTTGGGCGAGACGGTGTGTTCGTCGTGCGATAGGACATGCGGACGTTTCGGTCCTTCAGTTCGCTTTTTCTGTTTTCGCCGTGCTCATAATTCTGTCCGGTCATGGGGAACGATCCTTCGTTGCGCCTACACAGGGTCTTTCCCGCAGCGGCGACTCCGTTACAAATTTTTTCGGGCCGACCTGCGTTTCTGGCGTCCGCTGGGGTGGCGGCGACGGTTGGTTGCGTCGATTGGTTTGCCGGCTGCGTCGTGTATCAGAGCACTGATGAAGGAATCGGGGATCAGACCAACAACCACGCTGTCTGGTAGCGGCGTTCCTTCGCATCGCCATCAGCGGACGGCCAAACTCGAGCAAGATAGTTCTGGGGGACCGGGCCAGATCTGTCGCTCACTCTCTCGAGTGGCGAGGCGAAGTATGTCGGTCGAGCTCGCTCGACTAAGCCTAAACGAGGGGTACGACAGCGAAGAACCACTTCCGCCGGTTGCGGAACGAAATCCGAAGAATTTGTTCTCAACCACGCGTCCGCA
>JBDNHG010000749.1:0-4333 GCA_041688925.1 Acidimicrobiales bacterium
CGAAGAGCAACAGAAACTGAGTCACCAACATCATCCAGGTGAACACGGGCATCTTCAGCAGGCTCATGCCAGGTGCACGCATGTTGAGCACAGTGACGATCAGGTTGATTGCACCCACAAGCGACGCGATACCGACGATCTGCAAGCCGAGCGCATAGAAGTCCATGCCATTGCCCGGCGCAAACGTGATCGAGGTATTGGGGGCATACGCGAACCAGCCGCCATTGGGTGCGCCACCGAGGAACCACGACGTGTTCAGGAAGAGGCCACCGAACAGCCAGCACCAGAAGCTGAATGCGTTGAGTCGTGGAAAGGCGACGTCTCGCGCACCGATCTGCAGGGGTAACAGATAGTTACCGAAGGCCGCAGCGAGTGGCATTGCGGCCAAGAAGATCATGGTCACGCCGTGCATCGTGAATACTTGGTTGTAGAGACTCTCGGACAGGAAGGTCGAATCGGGCCGAGCGAGCTGGATACGAATCAGTAACGCTTCGATACCACCCACGATGAAAAACATCAGCGAGCCGACGCCGTACATGATGCCGATTTTTTTGTGGTCGACGGAGAACAACCAGCTCTTCCAGCCGGTGTCTCCTTGAGGGCGGGTAAGTGCACCCAGGGGTCGCTCTGCAACCGTGGTGACCTTGCCAGCCTCGAGAGCTAGCGGACGATCTTCGGTAATTGCCATGATTCAGTATCTGCTCGCTAATCGAGGGTCATCAGGAAGGCGACGAGGTTGTCAATATCTTGGGCCGAGAGGGACTCGAACGGGGTCATGCCTCGCTGACCTGTCGGGCTGTCCCAAGCATTGGCCTTTTGTTCAGGGGCATTTGTGATCCACGCTTCGAGGGCGCCTCGGTTGAGGTCGCCTTGTTCGGGTAGATCGATGTAGCGGAGATTTTCATATGACGTCACTTCGTAGAAATTCTCGTAGAGGTCGAAGATGCCGCCGGCAAAGCTTGACCGGGTGGCGAAGTGCGTGAGGTTTGGTGCAGCGCCCGAGACTTGCGTCTGCTTGTCGATGATGCGCACCGCGGGCCGATCGAACCGGTCTTCGGGCGGGGCGCCTTCGTCGAGGGTTGAGTACAACGACCATCCGTCGAGGGCACCGTCATCGCCGTGCGATGTCAGGCCGTTGATCACGTGACACGAAGCGCACTGATTGTTGAATACTTCCCAACCAGCGAATGCTTCGGTACCTTCGGCAGGAATCTCAGCATCTTGTATCTGGTTTGCTGCCCATACATCCCACTCATCGAGCGGGATGCCAACGGCGTACTTCTCCATATAGGCGTGTGATAGGCCGCAGAACTCGGTGCATTCGCCCGGGAACCGGCCAGGATTGCCGGCCTCGATTGTCCAGGGGCTATAGCGACCAGGCACAGCATCACGTTTGCCGTTGAGAGCCGGAACCCAGAACGAGTGGATGACGTCACGGCTGGTGACATGCAATTGAATTTCTTCGCCAACCGGAAGAACCAGTTCGTTTGCGGTCACGATGTCGGGTTGGCCGTCGCCGTCGAGGTCGTACTGGAACTCCCACCACCATTGCTGGCCAACAACAGTCACGCTCTGGATGCGACGGTCGGCGTTGGCTGACACATCGCCGAGTTCAAAAAGCAGCCCCATGGTGATGAAGGCGACGATCGCCATGGCCACGGTTGGCAGGATTGTCCAGCCAATCTCGAGGCGGGTGTTGCCATGGATTTGTTCAGGGAAGTCGTCGTTGTCGTAGACAAGCGAATCGTCCTCGGGGGCGCGTACGCCAAAGCGCTTGGCCATGTAAAGCGTGGCACCGACGACGAGAAACAGGACGACGCCACACGCCCAGAGCAGGCCGACGAGAGTCGAATCGAGTTTTTCGGCGATCGGGCTCTCAGGGTCCATGCCGCTGAGGGGCCTGTCGCCACAACCGGTGAGGAGGAGCCCCAACGTTGCAACGGAAAACAGGGTTGCTCGACGACTCATGCGGCGAGGTGTTCCACGCGTAGCGGACAGTGATTTCATCAACCTTCTCATTCGCTTTGTCCGATATCGGCGCTGTGTTCTATTCCGGGCTCGACGCCATCATGATCTACCCGTGGGTCGATGACTGCGGTCAGAACACCGAGTCCTATTACCACCACCGCAAACACACCGACGATCGCGCCCAGTGAACGCCGACCAAGCTGGGGCCGGAAGACTGCCAGCGATGCAACCGCCAACATGATGACGGAGACGACACCGGCAATGAGTACGGCGACATCGCCTGTTGCCCACAAGAACATGCGCGAGACCGACAGCGCCAGAAGCGCACCAAGCGCCAAGGCGAGGACGGGGATTTCGAACGAAGCACTCACGCGGTGACGTAGTGCCAGGTTGGTTACTGCATCGCCGGTTGAGCGATCAGCCCATGCGGTGAGCGACCATTCGATGGCGACCGCAGACAGCAGCACCAGACCAATGATCCAGAACGCCTTGGTGTCCATCACGAGACCAATGAGCAAGACGCCGAGGCCAACAGCGGTAGCAGCGGGCCACCAGCTGGGAACGGTCGGGCGCTGTGCCAATGGCATGATCGATGGCGTGTCGCCGAGCTCGGCGACCGACTCGACGTCGGCGTCGCGGAATGCAACTGCGGTTCCGCCGATCAGTGCAGCTGACATCGACATGAAGACCAGAACCATGAAACCGCTGGCGCTGCCGATGTTGCCTTTCCAGCCGAGGCTGACAAGGCCGATGATGGCGTTGCGGTCGACGAAGCCGAAGTAGTCGGGCCCGGTGGCGTCGCCAGACGAGAGTCCGTATACGAAAGCGCCGATGAGGCCGAGTGCGGCAAGACCGCCGAAGAGTTTGAATCCTGGTGTGAACACAGCTGCTGCCTACTTAGTGATGAAGATCAGGATCCAGATGATGAAATACAGCCCGACCATGGCGTACCAAAAGGTCGCTGCCGAAGCGGCAACATCAACATGGTCTTTGGTGTCGTTGCTAGCCAGCGCTCGGAAGGCGGCAAAGGCCAGCAAACACATCGCCACAATGATCATGGCGACATGTGATGCGGTTATGGCATAGATCAGGGTGGCTGCTGATGAGCTGCTGGTGTCATCGATCACCAGGCCGAGTTGTTTCCATTGGAAGACAACCTGGTTGATCACTGCGGCACCAAACATGGCTTGGGTCGCCAAAGCGATGAGGCCATGTCGGCGGTCGCTGCGCTTGAAGCTGTATACCGCCCATTGCATGGTCACGACCGACATCAGCAATGTCCAGGTCATGATGGTCGGCGCAGTCAACTCGACGAGCGCCGAGTCTGGGATCCATGACCGAACAGACTCACCCGCGGCGGCGAGGCCTTCTTGTTCGAGCTTCCAGGTGTTGCGAGACGACACGTAGGCGCCGAACAAGCCACCGAAATACATAACCCAGATGGCGGTGAAGGCCGCCATGCCCATCTGCAGCGTGCGCTTGCGTGGCACGAAGGGCGCAGGGGCGTCACTGACGACGAGGTGGGCCGGGTCAGTCGGTGAAAAGGTGGTGCCGCTCATGCGGATGCCCCTTCTGCATTTGACGTGGTTGGATACGGATTGGTGCAGTCTTCGTCGAGCAATGGCGCCTCGGAGGTCACCACATAGGGGCCATCGAAGTTGCCGGGAGGCGGCGGCGATTCGGTCAACCACTCGAGCGTGTGACCACCAACCGGATTACGATTGTCGATGTCTTCGTCATCGTCGTCACTGCCGAAGAAGACTGCGGCCGGAACAGCGAGCAGTACCAGGCCAAAGCCGGCAATGACGCCGAACGACCCGATCAGGCTGATGAGGTTCAGCACCTCGACGCCGTCACGAGCGGGGTAGCTGGCAATGAACTCGGGCTGCTCGAGGAAACCGCTGATGGCGTCGGGGATGGCCGACAACATGGCGCCACCGAGCAAGGAAAGCCCGGCGAGCATGCCGAGCCCGGCAGGCAGGCGGCGACCGAAGATTTTCGACGACCAGTAAAAGAGACCTGCGACACCGGCGAGCAGCCCAGCGACGAGAGCGAGTTGGAGCATTGCGCCCGCAACCGAGGTGGCCGCGATTTCATCGAAGGTGTCACCGAGCCAGCCTTCGAAGTCGGTCAGGAATTGCCAACCGTCGCCAGATCCGGAGCCCGAACCTTGGAAGAACCCGACGATGTCGTTCAGAAATCCGATAACAGGTGCAAGCAGGCTGTCGAGCACACGAACCGCGGCCAGCGCGCCAGCGGTCAATAGCGCAACCAGCGCCATTGCCGACAGTGCCAGGTGGGCGCTGACAGTGGGGGGCCGGCCTGCGGCCATTGCGGTCATGGCGCATGCGCCGATGAAGGCGAG
>JBDNHG010000750.1:0-4732 GCA_041688925.1 Acidimicrobiales bacterium
CTCGGAAAGGAGCACCGATATGAAGACCGGATTCCGCACCCTGCCCATCGACATTGGGTTTGCGCAACGAAGTGCCCGTTACCTGGCCTCTCAAGGTCTGCGGCCGAACCAGATCCAGTCAGCCCTCGTCGAGCAACTCGAGATCACGGCTTCTGACGCCGACGATCTGCTCTCGACCGTCGCCGCCTGAACCACCTCACCGGGCGTATCGAGGCCGCATCAACCCTCGAACCCAATTACACGAACGCAATACAACTCATCTCGATCGCACACTGCTCCCACCGGTGTGCGATTGTTCGTTTTGGCGCCACCATGATTGGCGCGCCGGCTGAGGGCAAGCTATTGCTGTTGGATCTGCACCGTGACGTCGAGATGTTCCTCACCGGCGCCGAAACGAATGCCCGAGATAGGCGATGCATCGTCGTAGTCGAGCCCTATGGCGACTCGCACATACCGGTCATCGGGCGAGATGCCATTTGAAGGATCGAGCCCCACCCAGCCAAGCGCATCGATCCAGACTTCGACCCACGCATGGCTGGCGTCTTGGTCGTCGGTGTCATCCATGAACAGGTAGCCACTGACGTACCGTGCCGGAAATCCGAGCTTTCTGGCTGCGGCAAGGAACACGTGGGCGTGGTCTTGGCACACGCCGAAACCAGCAGCGAGCGCGTCCTCGGCGGTGTCGGTGGCACTCGTGTGGCCCGATTGATAGGTGACCGTTTCTGCGATCTTGCTGCTCAGATCGTGAACGAGTGGCACTGGATCATTGTCGAGTCCCTCTATCAGCGCGGCAATGCCTGAGCTGGCTGTGGTCAGGTTGGTCGAGCGTTGGAACAACCACAGGGGTGTCAGTCCGGGAAGATTCGAAACAACACCACCGGTATCCATCGTCTGAACCTGCCCTGCGGCCATGACGCGAAGGGTGCTCACACCGGGATCAATGCTCACCAACTCGGTGACGTTGCCGAAATGGTCGAGATAGGAAACCTGCTTGTGGCCGCCCTCGACCTCGGTTGTCCAGCCACCAACTTGTTGCGATGTTGATGTCGGCGGCGTCAATCGCAGACGCTGCAAGCCACGGTCGACCGGAATGTCGTAGGCATAGGTTGTTTCGTGTCGGATCGTCAGTTGCATGCTCATCCGGTGAACCGGTAGTCGGCTTCGATCATCTTTGCGACAACTGCTGTCTCTCTGATGCACTCGACGAGAAATTCGTGCAGGCCTACTTCGAACACTTTCGTGATGTCTTGCGACATCACCCGAGACTGCAATTCGGAGACGCGGTCGTGGCATGGATGTCGTTCGCCGTACGCCGCCGCCAAGAAGTCGAGTTTCTCGAAGATCTCTTGGAAACAGAACACCAAGGATCGAGGCATGCGGGCATCGAAGATCACGAACTCGGCGATGTCATGGGCGTTCATCTCGCCGGGATTTCGCCACCGATACGCCCGCTGGGCCGAAATCGACCGCAAGATGTTGTCCCACTGGACATTGTCGAGACGAGAACCGACCGGCTGGCTCGAAGGCAGCAGCACGTGATACTTGACGTCGAGGATTCGTGCGGTGTTGTCGGCCCGTTCGATGAAGGTGCCGAGCCGGCAGAAGTCATAGATGTCGTTGCGCATCATCGTGCCGGTCAAGGCGCCGCGTACGTACGCGCTCTCGTGACGAACGTGCGACAGCACCTGAGGAAGATCGCGACGGGCGACGGGCTCTGCCAGCAGGGCCTTGAGCGAGATCCAGCTTTCGTTGGTTGCTTCCCAGACCTCACGAGTGAGGGCGGCTCGCACGACCCGGGCGTTCGTTCGAGCCTCGTTGATCGAAGACATGACGCTCGATGGGTTATTCGGATCGCGCAGCAAGAAGTCGACGACCGCGTCACCGTCGGCCGCGTCATGATTCTGTTTGAATAGGGCCTCGGTTCCGGTGGTGATCAACACCGAGCGCCACTCGTCATTCACGTGCGGACGCGTCAGAGTCATGCGCAGGCCGGCCTCGATGAGACGGGCGGTGTTTTCGCTACGTTCGAGATGGCGGAACATCCAAAAGAGACCGCCGGCTGTGCTTCCGAGCATGTGTGTTACTCCTCGAGAACCCAGGTGTCTTTGGTGCCGCCACCCTGGCTCGAGTTCACGACCAGTGACCCTTCGGTCATAGCGACGCGGGTCAGCCCGCCCGGTGTGATGTGAATCTCGTTTGGCGACATGAGCACGAACGGCCGCAAGTCGACGTGGCGCGGTGCCAAACCAGATTCGGTCAGAACCGGAATGGTCGACAGCGCCAGGGTCGGCTGGGCGATGTAGTTGTTCGGGTTGGCTGTCAGTTTTGCCCGGAAGTCCTCGATTTCGGTGGTGCTTGCCGCTGGGCCGACCAACATGCCGTAGCCGCCAGAACCGTGCACTTCTTTGATGACGAGTTCCGCGAGATGATCGAGCACATAGGACAACGAGTCGGCATCGCCGCAACGCCAGGTCGGCACGTTCTGCAGAATTGGCGGTTCACCGGTGTAGAACTCGATGATCTCTGGCATGTAGTATAGAGCGCCTTGTCATCGACGATGCCGGTACCAGGCGCATTGGCGATCGTCAGATTGCCAGCGCGGTACACGTCCATGATGCCCGGCACACCAATAGCGGACTCATGATTGAAGCTCAACGGATCGAGGAAGTCGTCGTCGATGCGGCGATAGATGACGTCGACCGGCTCGAAGCCACGAGTCGTGCGCATGGCGACATGTCCGTCGACGACGGCCAGGTCTTTGCCTTGTACGAGTTCTGCACCCATCTGGTCGGCCAAGAACGAGTGCTCGAAGTAGGCCGAGTTATAGATGCCAGGTGTGAGGACGACGACGACGGGCGAGTCTGCGCCGGCCGGAGCGCTCTTGCCCAGCATGCGTCGCAAGTGCCGCGGATAGGTATTGACCGATGCAACCTTTATGTCAGCGAAGAGCTCGGGAAACATGTGCAGCATCGTTTCGCGGTTTTCGAGCATATAGGACACGCCCGAAGGAGTCCGCGCATTGTCTTCGAGGACAAAGAAGTCATTTTCGCCCGTGCGGACGACGTCGACGCCGACGATGTGTGTGTAGATGTCGCCGGGCGGAGCGAAACCGATCATTTCGGGCAGGAAGGCGCTGTTCTCTGACACGAGATGCACCGGAATTCGACCGGCCCGCAATATCTCTTGGCGATGATAGATGTCGTAGAGGAAGGCGTTTATCGCCCGCACCCGCTGCTCTATGCCTCGTTTGAGTCGAGACCATTCGGGTGCCGAGATGATGCGAGGTACGATGTCGAACGGAATCAGGCGTTCGTTCGCAGCTTCTTCGCCGTAGACGTTGAAGGTGATGCCGGTGCGACGAAACAGTGTTTCGGCCTCGGCATTCTTGGCCAACAACCGACCGGGATCCTGGGTGTCGAACCAGGTTCGATAGCTGTCATAGGGCTCGCGCACACGCGTGCCATCGTCGCCCATTTCGTCGAAGAAGCGGCTCGGACTCATGCCACCATGCTTTGTGCGATAGTGCACAAACTAGCGGCGGTTTGGGCCAACGCGCAAGTGGTTGGTGAAAGCGCAGGTCGGGGATCAAACATCGATCAACCGTGCGAAGACCACATAGTTGTCTCGATAGTGACCGGCATCAGCATCGAATGTGCCGCCACACGTGATGAGCCGCAGCTCGGGTTCGGGCTCGCCGAAACCAAAGACGCTGTCAGGAAGTTCGCCCTTCGGATACTGAGCGGCATCGACGACAACAAAGGTGCGGGCATCGTCAGCGGCGTCGTACACCGTGATCTCGTCGCCGGGCACCAGCTGATCGAGTTGCGCAAACACGGCCGGACCTGAGCGTGAGTCGATATGGCTAGCGATGATGGCAGGGCCGATCTCGCCCGGCAGTCGGCTTTGGGTGTACCACCTGGTGTCGCCGAAGTCGGCCGGTACCTCGGGCTCGAGTCCAGCAAGGCTCAAATCGATGGTTGGAGCATCGACACCGATGGTTGCGATCTCGATGCGAGTGGGCACGATGCCTGTCGGCGGAACAAACGCTTGCAGCGCCGGCAGCGGAACTCTCGTCAGACGAAACGGCGGCGGTGTCTGTCGAGGTGGCGGCGCCACCACAGGCGACGACCAGCATGGCGACGAGTGCGGTGATGGCGACGAACCGGCTTCTGACGAGCGTGAGCATGATGGGCTTTCTGTGCACAGGACGACGGCGTGAGGCCGCAGTGGGGGCTGGGGCGAGGAGGGGGTCGACCCGGCCGCCCACTGCGTGGTGGTCGGCTACAGCGTGTGCGCTGTCTGCGGCCGTCCAGATTGATCATCCGGCGGAGACTCTCGGCCGGAATGTGTCGCTGGCCAAGGCCGAGTGACAAAGACGCCGGGTGGCCCCGGTTGTAGATCCGGAGCCACCCACTCGTTTGGCCAGCTCCGGTGGAGGGGAAATCCGGGTTGGCTGTTTTTTGGTCAGCCCCGGTGGGGGATCCGGGCTGTCCAATTTGTGTAGTCAGCTCCGGTGGGGGGAATCCGGAGCTGAACACCCACCGTTCGACTCACGAGCTGATCGGGTGGGGGACAATCGCCGCAGTTTGATGGGACTGCGGCGATTTGTCCTGCCCGAGTTGGCTCTGCGCCTGGTTGCCCGGCACACAACGTTTCCCCGTCGGTGTTATGCGACGACGACCGTTTTGGTGTTGACGAATTCCTTGATACCCAGGTCGGCGAGTTCTCTGCC
>JBDNHG010000751.1:0-2721 GCA_041688925.1 Acidimicrobiales bacterium
AGCCTGACCAGAGACAGCACCGCGCCGCTCAAGTCCTTCAAATCATCCCTCGGCTCCCACGACACGACCGCCGTCATCACCTTCGCCGTCGCGGCCTCAAGCTGAGCAAGTTGCTTAGATCTGCAACCTTCCCATTCATCGCGAGGCACTCGGAAGTCAGTGAGCGCGGACTTGTACCGGCGCCGGGCGGTCTCCCGGTCTATTGGCCGTCCGTCCGGCGATTCGGCTGATAGTTGTTGCGCGACGTCTGGCCATGTTTCACCGGAGAGCCTGGCACGCAGCGCGATCGCTTTCTGCTGTTCGACTTGTACATCGTTGAAACGGTGTGGTGATCGAGGCATGTCTTCGCTCACTTCTCTTGGCGCACACTTGTGATGACGAGCGTAGGTGCCGACTTCGAATCGCTGCGATCGCAACAATGCCAATGGCCGTGAGCGGGGCGGCGATGGTCCAATTGAGCTTCTGCACGCTTCCTAGTCTGGCATCGGAGCCAGCGGGAGACCATCCAGTCGATCCTTCAGTCGCCCGTGTTGCTGGAGCTGAGGCGAGATCCTCACGGTCACCTGTACTGTCGTCACAGAGCCGAATGATCATCGGGTACTGACGGAGTTGAGCGGGCGTCGGAGGTGGCCGTAAGCGGGGCGTGCTCGGGCTCGGTCGGCGCCATGATGCCCACACTCTGAGGGTGCCAGGCGAGCCCAGCCCAAAGGGCGATCCAGGCGATGGTCATCGTCATCACCACGAGAAGGCGCGCCGGTCGATCATCAGGTGCTGTGTTCGCGATCAGTCTGAGCGTGTTTGCGTTTTCGATGGCTTGCATGTTTGCAATGGTGTCGAGGGTGTCAGCCCTGGCCTCGTTCTGTCGCGCGACTATTTCCAGAATGTCCCTGGCGATCCATCCGTTGACGACCTGCTGCTGGGGTGCACCCTCAGTACGAGCATTGTTCGCTTCGTAGTCGCTGAGGGCAAGGGCGATCGCTCCGTCGAAGTTCGGGGTCTCGACTAGTTCAGTGGTTGACCGGCTGGTGGTGCCGGTGCTCACGCCAGTGTGTTGGTCGGGGCCGTTGAGGCCGATCACTATCGCGGCCACTGCGGCGGCTACTAGCCCAAGAGCGAACACAACACGCCAAAGAGTTAAGTTCATGAGCACACAGTAGGCGAGGTCCCCGAATCCCGCGGGACTGACCTGTGCGACGCGGCTCGACGTTGGCTGCGCCGCTCCTGGCCACAAGTGGAATACTCGGTGAGCGCTTCCCGGCGGTTGTTCTGCCGGGTGTGATCGACGATGGGATTTATGGCTGATACGACGAACAATCATGCGGCGTTCATCTGGTCGGTGGCGGACCTGTTGCGCGGCGACTACAAGCAATCCGAGTACGGCAAGGTCATCCTGCCGCTGACGGTGCTGCAAGCACTCAAAGCCGCGGGTCGCCGCCTTGGTCGCCCTGTCGAGCAGGACGACGCCACACGGGCACGTATCGCCGCTGAGCACGCAGAAGGGCGCTCACTGCGCTCGATCGCCAACGATCTCGACGCTGACAAGGTGCCGACCGCCCGTGGTGGCCTCTGGCACGCCTCAACGATCAAACGGGTACTGGCCTCTGTCGAACTTGACGAGCAGGCCGCAGCATGAGCGACGACCGACAAAGTGCATCAGACTTGGGGTTGAAGCTTGCGCAGTTAACCGCTTTGTATGAGCAGGGTGTGCTCTCAGATGAAGAGTTCGTCTCTGCGAAACAACGCATCATCAACAAGAAGGCTGCGACACAACCACCACCGTTGCCAGCAGCACCGTTGCCAACAGCGAGCCGAGCTTTCAGCTATCAGAAGCCGAAGCTGGCACAAGATGACAGCGGCGTAAGAGACACCCAACCGCAGGGACCGCCGCCAGCGCCGGTCACAGAACGACTATCCCAGTGGCCAAAGTATTGGGGAATTGCAACCGGGGCTCTTGTCGGTCTCGGGTACTACGGCGGGCTCTACGGCGTGAGAGAGACCCTGTTGGAATCCACATTCAATGGTGTGACCTCGGGGCTGGCCAATTGGGGCTTCTTGTGGTTGGTTCAAAAAGGAGCACGAGCAGCGACAGCGAAGCGAGCATGAGTGACATTCAACCGCTGCGCCCGTCGACGACGATCAAGGACGCTGCTGCGTTTGTCTAGTGGACCCGAAGACGACCCGTCATCGGCTAAAGAATGGTGACTTCCCCAACGCTCACCGGTTCGATGTGCCACTGGTTACCTAGCGTCGTCGCCTAAACCACCTACGACGGGGTCGAGAATCAGGAAGACTGTCGAGCAAATCAGCAGTTGTATTCATCTCAGGCGTCCACCTGAACGCCAGCCCTTTCTCGCACTGGTCACAAAACCAAATAGGCATGCCCTTATTCGTCGTGGCACTCGCCGCAGTTCCGCAGTCAGGACAGCTTGGGCTGGTCTCGGTCTCAGGCGATTCCGTCATAACCACCACAGTGGCCAGTGCTACAACGCTCTGTCAACTCGCAACTGGAGTCGAACCCCTCGTCAAATCGTTACTCGAAGTGTCTCTGACTGCGTGGGATGTCGAGATCAGCCGATGGGCGGGTCGCTTTCATAGGCCGTGACGGCAAGCCACAGGTACCTCAGGAACCATACGACAAGGCTCACGCAGAAGGTCCACCAGGCAATGATCAATACAACCCCGATCCAGTAAGAGGGGTCGGACTCGTGGAAGTTGAAGTCG
>JBDNHG010000752.1:0-1449 GCA_041688925.1 Acidimicrobiales bacterium
ACAAAGAACATGACCACTGGCGAAGGCGGTGTCGTCACCACAGATGACGACACCCTCGCCGACCGGCTCAAATTACTTCGCAACCAAGGCATGCGGGCTCGGTACCAATACGAAGCGGTCGGACACAACAGGCGCATGACCGAGCTCCAAGCAGCCGTCGGCGTTGCCCAGCTGCCTGTCCTCGAACAGCGCACGCGGCAACGCGCCGTCAATGCCGCATTCCTCAACCAAGCGCTTGCCGACACACCCGGAATAGTCTGCCCCATCGAACCCGCCGGACGCCGCCACGCCTGGCACCAATACACCATCCAAGTCACGGCCGACGCACCAATGGACCGCCAGCTACTCGCCGATCAACTCATGGAGGCTGACATCGGTAGCGGCATCTACTACCCCAAAGTCGCCTTCGACTATGATTGTTATCGCGAACACGATCGGGTTATCGAATCACAGGCGCCCAACGCACAAATGGCTGCTGACAGTGTTCTGTCTCTGCCTGTTCACCCTTTCCTCACCGAGACCGATCTCGAACAGATCGGCGCTGCCGTTCGGTCGGCCATGGCAGGCTGAGATGCGGTTTCTGAGTGTGGTCGGTGCCCGTCCACAGTTTGTCAAGCTCGCACCGATCGATTGGGAACTGCGTGCCCGCGGGCATGAACATCTGATCCTTCACACCGGCCAGCATTATGACGAAGTGCTCAGCGGTTCCTTTTTCGACCAACTCGAGATAGCGCAACCAACGTGGAACCTCAGCGTTGGCTCAGCCGCCCATGGCGCTCAGACAGCCCAGATGCTCATCGGCTGCGAAGAGAGGTTCATCGAAGCCCAACCGGCCTGGGTCATTTGTTACGGGGATACCAACTCAACTGCGGCAGCAGCGCTTGCGGCCGTCAAACTCCATTTACCGATGGCTCATATCGAGGCCGGTTTGCGATCGTTTAACCGCTCAATGCCGGAGGAACACAACCGGATCATTACGGACCACCTGAGCGATGTATTGTTCGCGCCTACTGACGATGCCGAAAAGAACCTGGCAAGAGAAGGCCTAGCCGACAGGACCGTCAGAGTCGGTGACGTAATGGCAGACGTCATACGATGGGTTCGAGAGCAGCCTGGGAAACACGTCGACAACGATTGCTTCGTGGCAACGATTCATCGTGCTGAGAACACTGACGATCCGCAGAGGCTCGCGGCGATTATCGAAGCGCTCGCAGCGCTGCCTGTCCCGGTCAGTTTGTTCGCTCACCCCCGACTGGTAGATCGTGCAGCCGACGCTGGGATTGACTTGCATCAAGGGGCAATTAGCAGCAGTCCACCGGCGTCCTACATCGAGTTCATGACAGCTATCCGAAACGCCCGCGGCGTAATCACCGACTCTGGTGGCCTTCAAAAAGAGGCCTACCTTCTCGGCACCCCGTGCACCACTGTTCGCACAGAGACAGAATGGAC
>JBDNHG010000753.1:0-5695 GCA_041688925.1 Acidimicrobiales bacterium
GGGTGTGACATCGAGCAGCAGGCGCCGCTCGCCGAGCCGACGGGAAAGCCCTTCGAGCTGGATGTCACCAATTCGTTCCAGATTGGTGAGATCGAGTGGGGTGAACCGCACGATGTCGTCGATTCGGTTGACGAACTCGGGTTTGAAATAGTCTCTGGGGTCGATTGGCAGGTTGCTGGTCATGATCAACACCACGTTGGTGAAGTCGACCGTGCGGCCTCGACCATCGGTCAAGCGACCATCATCGAGCAATTGCAAGAGCACGTTGAAGACATCGGCATGGGCTTTCTCGATCTCGTCGAGCAACACCACCGAGTACGGGCGCCGACGTACGGCTTCGGTCAACTGACCGCCCTCGTCGTAGCCCACATAACCCGGGGGCGCACCGATCAGCCGGCTGACCGAATGTTTCTCCATATATTCGCTCATGTCGATGCGCACCATGGCGCGCTCGTCATCGAACAAGAAGTCGGCAAGGGACCGGGCCAGTTCGGTTTTGCCGACACCGGTCGGCCCAAGGAACATGAACGAGCCAATTGGCCGGTTGGGGTCGCTCAGTCCGGCACGGCTGCGTCGAATGGCGTTCGCAACCACATCGACGGCCTCGTCTTGACCAATGACCCGTTCGTGCAGCACGTCTTCGAGGCGGATGAGCTTGTGTACCTCGCCTTCCATCAGCCGAGAAACCGGCACGCCGGTGATACGGCTGACGACGTCGGCGATGTCTTCTTCGTCGACCTCTTCCTTCAGCATCTTGCGATCCTTTTGGAGGTCATCGAGCAGCACGGTCGCCACTTGAATGTCACGTTCGATGTCGGGCGCCCGGCCGTAGCGAAGCTCGGAGGCACCGGCCAGGTCGCCGGCCCGTTCGAGATTCTCGGCCTCGACTCGCGTCGACTCGAGTGCTTCCTTGAGCTCGCGAATGCGAGTGATCGCTTCCTTCTCACCCCGCCAGTGAGCTTGCATCGCAACGAGGTCTTCGTTGAGATTTGCCAGCTCTTCTTCGAGTGCAGCCAGCCGCTCGGCCGATGCCGTGTCGGTCTCTTTCGAGAGCGCAACCCGTTCGATTTCGAGCTGGCGGATGCGTCGATCGACCTGGTCGATCTCGTCGGGCATCGAGTCGATCTCGATACGCAGTTTGGAGGCAGCTTCGTCCATCAAGTCGATGGCCTTGTCTGGCAGGAAGCGCCCGGTGACGTAGCGGTCGCTGAGCATGCCGGCCGCGACCAGTGCCGCGTCCTGGATGCGCACGCCGTGGTGAACTTCGTACTTCTCTTTGAGCCCTCGCAAGATGGCGACGGTGTCTTCGACCGATGGTTCTTCGACGAGCACCTGCTGGAAGCGGCGTTCGAGCGCGGGGTCCTTCTCGACGTACTTGCGATATTCGTCGAGCGTCGTGGCGCCGATCATGCGCAGCTCGCCTCGAGCCAACATGGGCTTGAGCATGTTGCTCGCATCCATTGCGCCTTCGGCCTCGCCCGCGCCGACCACCGTGTGCATCTCGTCGATGAACGTGATGACCTCGCCCTCGGATTCGACGATCTCTTTCAGTACTGCCTGGAGACGCTCTTCGAACTCGCCCCGATATTTCGCGCCGGCGAGCATCGATGCCAGATCGAGGGCGATCAGGCGCTTGTTCTTGAGGCCTTCGGGTACATCTCCCTCGACGATGCGTCTAGCGAGCCCTTCGACGATCGCGGTCTTGCCGACGCCAGGCTCGCCGATGAGCACCGGGTTGTTCTTGGTGCGCCGGCTGAGCACCTGGATGGTGCGGCGGATCTCGTCGTCACGGCCGATCACCGGATCGAGTTTGCCCTCGGCTGCGATCTTGGTCAGATCGGTGCCGTACTTCTCGAGCGACTGGTAGGTGTCTTCGGGGTTCTGGCTCGTGACCCGGCCGCTGCCGCGCACCTCGGCCAACGCCTGAAGCAGCACCTTGGTCTCGACGTCGAGCCGCTCGTTCATGGCTAGCAGCAGATGTTCGGTCGACAGGTATTCGTCGGTGAGATCCTTGCGAGCAATGTCGGCGTTCTCGAAGACGCGAGACAGCTCTTTGTTCATCTGCGGAGCGTCGCCGCCATAGGCGCTGGGCAGCTTGCCCAAGCGATCTTCGACCTTGTTGCGCAGCGACAGCGGTGCCACGCCAACCCGCTGGAGCAGCGGCAAGACCAAGCCGTCGGCCTGACCCAAGAGAGCGAGCAGCAGATGATCGGGGGTCAGATTGGGGTGACTGCGGTTGGTTGCAATCTCCATCGCCGTCTGCACGGCCTCGCTTGTCTTGTGGGTCCACTTCTTAGGATCGAGCGCCACGGGTTTCTCCCTCTTCTGTTCTGCTCACTGCGGTGAGAGTCGTTGCAAGTTTCACGTCACACCACGCGTGATGCCCGTCCAATCGAGACGACGCGTGCGACTGTTGTGATGCTCAACCAATCAACACACAAAACCTGAGCGTATTCCACTCAGCTTTGACGAAAGGCAACACTGCGAATAGTGACGTCCCTTGGGGACGTAACAATCTGAACGGTCGGTTCAGCGCACCGGACGAGATGGTTTTGTGGGGCGCGTCGGCCTTGCTGGTTCGGAGGCACCGGCCGAGTCGGTGACATCGACCGTGTCGCTCGAACCCGACGCGCCATTTGCGCCGTTCGAGCCCGATGGCCGAGTGGGCCGAGAGGAAAGTTTGGTGGGTCTGGTGGGTACGGCCGGACTGGGAGCCATTGGTCGGGTACCGGCATCCTCGGCGGCTTCGGCCTTTTCACCGGCGTAGACATGGACGTAGTCCTGGCCAGACAAGGCGGCGATCTCGTACATGACGGCGTCGGTGAACACCCGCTTGACACGCGGGTCGGACGGATCGCCAAAGTCATGGGCCCACATCGGGGCACCGAATCGCACGGTGACATTCTTGCGGGTTTTCATCTTGAATTCGCCGGGTGGTTGCACCTCGAGCGTGCCCTGGTGCCCGACCGGAATGATGGGCGCATTACATCGCGCCGCCAACCGAGCAGCGCCCGTGCGCCCCTTGTGCAGATTGCCACTCCGCGACCGCGTGCCTTCGGGATAGATCAGGAACAGGTGTCCGCCATCGAGCACGCGCGCTGCGGTATCGAGCGCGTCCATCGCTGCCTTGCCGCCGGTGCGATCAACGGGAATCATCCCAAATGCGGGGAAGAGATGCTTGGTCTTCCAGTCGTCCAGGTATTCGCCCTTGCCGATCGCCCACGCTCGCCGGGGCAGCGCGTATGGCACGAAGATCGAGTCGCAGAAGGACAAATGGTTTGGCGTAATCAGGCCGGGGCCGTCGATCGGGACGTTCTCCGCGCCTTCGATGGTTACGTTCCAGAGTTTGGAGACCACACCGCGAATGGTCGCCAGCCCATAACGGCTGACACGTTCGTTTCCAGGGAGGTCAGGGGCGGATTCGAAATAGAACTGCGCCCCGCGGCTCATTTGCGCAGCTCTCGGCGCAGATTCTTGCCAACTGAGGTCTGGGGAAGTTTGTCGACGACGTGGTATTCGGTCGGGCGTTTGTAGCGACTGAGGTGTGCACTTGCGAATTGATCGAGGTCCGCGATGTCGACATCACCAGACACGTGTGCGATGACGGTCTCGCCGGTGCCGCCGTGGGCGCCACCAACAACGACAGCCCCACGCACATCGGGGTGCTGCATGAGAACATCTTCGACTTCGGCCGGGTACACGTTGAAGCCCGACACGATGATGATGTCCTTGACCCGGTCGACGAGATAGAGGAAACCGTCGTCGTCGAACAGGCCGACGTCGCCGGTCCACAACCAGCCATCGTCGGTCAGAATTGAAGCGGTCGCATCAGCGTCGTTGAGATACCCCTTGAACACCGATGGCGAGCGCATGACGACCTCGCCGATATCGCCGATATCGACCGGTTCACCATCGTCGTCGACGAGTACGAGTTCTGCGCCGGGGAACGGTCGCCCGACCGAAGTCACTCGCACATCGTGGCCGCGCCCGCTCGAGACGGCACCCGACGATTCGGTCAAGCCGTAGCCCTGTCGCACCTCGACGCCGCAATGGTCACGAATACGTGCGTAGACATCGGCAGGCAGCGAGGCGGCGCCCGATCGGGCGAACCTGACCGATTTCATTGAATCGCGAGGCGCGTCGGCTGCAGCCCAGCGCTGCCACATCGGGGGAGCCCCGACCAGCATGGTGACTTCGTGTTCGCGTACGAGCCGCAGGCTTTCGTCGACATCGAAACGCCACTGCATCACGACAGTGCCGCCGGCACGCAATGTGCCCAGCAAAACCACGTTGAGGCCAAGGACATGGGCAAGCGGCAACACGCACAACGAAACGTCATCTGGTCGCAACTGTTGGGGCTGATCGCCGACGATTGACTGCTGAACCCATGCCAGGTTGCCGTGGCTCAACATTGCAATCTTGGGGCTGCCGGAAACGCCGCTGGTCGACAATAGGAACGCCAGGTCGTCGTCTTCGGCATCGACGACGGACGGTGCCGAGTCGGTTGAGATCGCGAGCTGTTCCATGTCGATCAGCGGGGCGGTGAACTCGGCGGCGTGTTCGAGCATCTCGCGGCGACCGGCGCCGACGACGATTGCTGCGGGGCCGATTGGCTCGATCTTGCGGATCAGTTCATTGATGGGCGCAAACGGGTTGACCGGAGCAACGACGGCGCCGACCCCGAGCGCGCCGAGCGCTGCGACGACGAATCCGATCTCGTTGCCACAGGCGAGCGTTACATGATCGCCGCGGCCGACCCCTATTTCGGTCAGGTGGGCACGCATTGCGGCCACCCGATCGCGTAACTCCGCGTACGTCACCTGAACGTCAGATTCGATCAGAGCGATCGACGATCCGTCATGGCCATCGATTATTGATGCAAGATTCACGCGCGACTGTCTACCCCTGATTGCAAACATCTCGTTAAGTAGTGACCAATACTATGACACAGGTCACAGTTTTTAATAAACCCAGACCCAGACTTTCACACACCGCGTGACGTGCAGACCCGAAGGGTGGTCGTCCGACGGCCTCAGGCGAGTTCCGAAAGTCGTTCGATTGCGGTGAGCGCTGCGGCGTTGAGTTCCACGAAATTGGCGGTGCCGCCACTGGCTGTCCACTGCCGCATCGCAATGCGCACCGCCGACATGGCGGCGCCGGCAATGATCTCGGGGCGAGGATCTGCCATTGGATTGACCGCCAAACGCTCGGCGACCGCAGCGATGATTTCGCGCTCCCAGTTGGCCTGGACAACCGCTCGGCTATAGGCAGAGACAGTCGGCGAACTGACCGCTAGGCGAGCTTGCAGCAACCGGCGGTCGCGGTTGTGTTCGAAGTCTTCGGCGAGCGACAACATCGCCTCTTTGACGACGGTGAGGATCGACTCGTCGGCCGGACGCGCGGCCAACGCCACCCGCAGCTGGAACCGGGCATCGTCGAGATCGCCGTACAGCAAGGATTCTTTGGTCGGGAAATGGCGAAAGAGCGTGCGTTGCGAGACGTCGGCCAGATCGGCGATGTCGGTTGTTGTTGTCTCGTCGAAACCTTGCGTCGAGAACAGATGGTCGCCCGCCGCGAGCAGGTCATCGCGGGTACGTTGTTTCTTTCGTGACCTTCGCCCGGCCTCGGGGTCGCGGACCCTCGGTGCCGGGTCGGTCAGCACGTCGCCGCTTTGACTCGATCGCATGCGTTGATA
>JBDNHG010000754.1:0-2971 GCA_041688925.1 Acidimicrobiales bacterium
CTGCTCGGGTCGTCATGATGAGCGACGGCGCACCCTGCAGATCGATCACATATGCATCGCCCTTGTCGAGGTCGGCGATATGGCCGGCGAGCTCGTCGCCGCTGTTGATCTCGAGTGCGTTGTCGAAGTCGGCGCCAGCATCCCTGCCTTGGCCAGCGTCGTTTTGGTCTTCGGACCCGACGACGAATTCGAACTTCCCGGGCCCTTCGGTTACGACAAATTCGAACCGGCCGCCGCCCACGTGGTCGAGTGTCAGGCTCACCGACTCGGAACCCCCGGCTGGCACGCGGAAGAATTCATACGACTGTCCCTCGCTGCGCAGTTCGAAGGCGACGGTGCCAATGCTCGCGCGGTCATTCGCCACCCGCAACTCCAAGATGGCACCGGGTGCTGCGTCGAACTCGAAGATGAGCTCGGTGTCGTCGCTGCCGATTTCGGCGCTGATGGGCGTGTCCACCTCGATCAGACCGATCATGTTCAGCTCTCGAGTGATGGGTGCCGGCGTGGCCGTCGGGCTTGGAGCGCTGGGCTCGGTGCTGTCGTTATCAGCAGGTGAAGGTGCAGTGGAAGGAGCTGCAATGTCTGCTTCGCCGGTGGAACCAGTTGGCCGCACGAACTCGCCGCCATTGGCGACGTCGACCAATACGAAATCGGTGACATCGGTTGGGGCAGGTTCGACGACAACGACCATCGACCCGGCGAAGCCAGGCCACGGAATACCAACAAAGGTCTCGTCGGCTTGAATCGTCGGGTTCCGCAGCGGGTTACCCGAGTAGCAATCGACGCGGGGCACGCCTCGCTCGTCGATCAGCACCGCGGAGCCTCGCTGCAGCACTGTTTCGCGAGGGACAAGTTTGCCGTCAGAGAATCCGTGTTCGAGAACACGGGTGTCAGCGGCGAGGTTCGCTGCGGTGAGCGTGTCGACATAGGCCCGGATGTTCGAAGCATCCATGCCGAGAACGCTCGACCATGCCTGCGCCTTGTCTGATTCGTCCTCGAGGAAACGCACCAGCTGGTCGACGTCGCAGGTGCGTTCGTCGAGGGTTCCGCCGAAGACTCCGGGAACGTCGCCGCTCACGGTGCGGTAGTCGCTCAGGCTCGACGTGCCAGAAATTGGCGTTGACCGAGAAGTCTCGAATGCAGCCGAGGCCAATCCGTCGCCGCCGCGGGCACCGTTCTCGGCGAAGTCGGAAAGAGACGCCGATGGGGGAGCAGCGATCGACGGACCGAATGGATCCTCGCCCGATGAGCCGAGCGAACGAAGCGTGACTTGCGCGTCGGCCGTTCCACCGCCGATCACTGTGAAGGCGACGGCCGCAACAGCAGCGACCACAAGCACCGCTAACGCAACGATGAGGCCCCTCGCGATAGGGCGCTTACCGCCCGACGGCGATGGTTCTGCGGCGGCAACTGGCGCGCCGGTCTCGTATTCGGTCGGGCCCGATGTACTCATTGGCGCGTTCGCCCTCGATCCTGTGTCGACGCTCCGAACGGTCAGAATACCGGACGTCTGGTGCACCTTTTGCACGGGACCCGCGGATGGCGCAGTCGATGTGGTCGACTTCCCAGCAACCAAGCCAACATTGCACGCGTCTGCGGGCGACACAGGCTGATCGGTGAGTGCTCATTGCTCGGACGTGATGTGCCACACGACCCAGCCTGAACGGAAAAATTCGGCCGAGCATGGATACAAACGCGACGCTGGGACGCTCGAGGTGCAGTCACTTCTTGCCGGCCTCGATCCTGAGCACCGTGCGCTGCTCATGTTGACGGCCGGCTTGGGTTATAGCTTCGACGAGACCGCACTGATCATGGATATGAAGCGGGGCACGGTCGCCTCCAAAGTAGGGCGAGCAAAAGAGGCGCTGCGAGCGAAAGGGGACCGACGATGAACGACGACCAGCTCGGCCGCCGGTTGAACGACGCCATCCCCGAACCAGGCGCTGACTATTGGGCCAAGATCCATGGCCATCTCGCTGATATTGAGCAGGCCGACGATTTTGATGCGTCGGACGGTGTTGACGATTTCTCGGATACGAAGCCGGTCGTGCACCGTCTAACGGCCATGAACAACACAACTCCCCCCAAAACGCATGCCCCCAAATCACAGGGCCGCCCGATGCTGCTGGCAGCAGCGGCGCTAGTACTGATCGTCGGGCTCGGCGCCCTCGCGGTGACGATGCGAAACAATGACGACGATGTCACCGAGCTCGATGTCGCAGCCCAAACCAATGACGGAGCGCAGTCGGCAACGGTTCCTGAAACCGGCGACCCGGCTGCCACAACCAAACCCAACGCGGGCAATGCCACCGCAGCGCCCACCACTGTGGTCCCGCCGGCAGGGGCCGCCATTGCTGGCGTGACCTTCGGTGATGTTGCGAGCCCCGTAGGTGGCACGGTCAAAAAAGCCATCTTGTCCGGCCCCGAGACGGGCATTATGGTCGTGTGTGACCAGAGCGGTTTCGAGCCGTTTGTATTCACCGATCAAGGCACCTGGGTTGGCTGCAAGTTGACAGCCGGTGCGACTGCCGCGCCGAGTCGACACTGAGCGCCGCGAACTTCGCCGAGGTCGCCAGCCCGGTTGGTGGCATGGTTGGCCAGATCACCATTCCTGGTCCACAAGAATCGGTGATCATCGAGTGTGTGGGCGACTTCACCCCGTTCTTGTTCACCGATCAAGGCACCTGGATCGGCTGTCAGTCCGAGTAGCCCGCCTCAAGCGAGATGAGCGCTGAAAACGACGACGGCGGGATAGCGGGCAACCTTGCAGTTGTCGCTATCCCGCCGCAGCGCGATGTGGTGTGGCAGGACTCAGCCGGACTGGCCGGCGAGCTTGCGGTTCTTGTTCTTGGACTTGATGTAGTCGCGGTTGGTCCAGGCGATGAGATCGAGGGGGATCTCTTTGGGGCACGCTTCATGGCATTCGCCATGATTGGTGCAGCTACCGAAGAACATCTCCATGGTCTCGACC
>JBDNHG010000755.1:0-4494 GCA_041688925.1 Acidimicrobiales bacterium
GCCCACACCTCCTACAAGCCCCCGCCACAACCAAAAGCGGCCACTGTTCCCGCACAATGCTGAGCACCGCCACAGACACACACACCTCGATCCTGCTCAAGGAGAACGTCCCCCCAAAGGTCATCAGCGAACGCCTCGGCCACTCCAGCCCAGCGTTCACGATGACCGTCTACCAAGACGTCCTCCCCGGCATGCAAGCCGACGCGGCCGCTGCCTTCGGCGACGCCGTCTTTGGTGGAAAGACCAGTTCAGAGGACGTCGTCCGCGAACGTCGCGCTTGTCGCGCACGCTCCGAGGCTCCGGTCGATTCCAACCACGAAGCCCGAGCATGGACAGCCCAACAACTCGCAACGTTCCTGCGAGCCGCGATCGGACACCGCCTGTTCCCGGCGTTGTATCCCCAAAACGGAAGAAGTCCTGGCCAGCGCTACGGCTGGCCAGGACTTTTTGGTGGCGGGGGCAGGATTTAAACCTGCGACCTTCGGGTTATGAGCGACGAGCTAGCTAGCCCTCTCTGGGCCCAGAATCAAGCGGGTTCCGTTGATTTACCAGGGGAAACGTGAGTCTGAGCGTCACATCTGCTCCCGGTTGTTCCCAGCTGTTTACGGCTGTCCCGCGTCATCTGTGCGCCACCGGCTATGACCCTCGCGAGTAGATCACACAACCTGCACACTGCGGCCATTGCTTGGGCCACACGCCAACACAGAGCTTCCTTCACGAGCCAACCGGTGAAAGCTAGCCCCGTGGACGGACACGAGGGCGCAGGCGAACGTTTTGACGTAGCCGCTGCCTGATCTCCTGGTGGACATCGATTGTGCTGCCTGATGCGACTTCCAGTGTGGCTGCTAAGCCGTAGCGGACTCCCTCAGGCAACTTGCCTACCCGAACACGACAATCAACGTTGATCTTCAGCTGATGATCTCGGGTGTAGCCGCCTGCTTCAGCACCTTCGAGAACCTCGTGCAACACAGTGCCTCGTCCGTTGGCGTTATATTCGGCTTCCTTTGCCTTCACTCGTAGGTCGGGGCCAACTGGTGATCCGAACTCGAGATGAGCCACTCGATACTGCTGAGTCGTAGGCATGGTTGGACTGAGCCAAGCAAGCGTCACGGTCAGTCGCCGCCAACCCGAGGTCAGCGACAACGAAGGCGGCAACGGCAACAGAAACGAATCACGCTTGTCTTTCTTGATTGTTCCGGCACCAATGATGCAGGCTCGTGTTCTCGAGGCGCTGCCGACCCGGCTGGTGACGATGGATCCGAAGCCAAGCTGCTGGGTGAGAAGGCGTCGACGTTGTTGAGGGGTGAATCCCAATTGCGCGGCCCAGTCATCGGCATCGTCTGGCCAGTTCGAAGCGTGCACAAGCAGCGCCTTCACGAGCACCGGATGGTACTGAGCGTCGGGCATCGCTGGATCGTTCGCGTCGCCGCCCGCTCTCTCCAGCGCTTCCAAGATGTGATGAGCGCTACGGGTTGTCAGCGCTGCGGCATTGCTCGTCCCAGCTGTGTAGAGAGCACCATTGGTGGCTCCATGCTGCGCTGGCGCCGCGACAAGAAGACCTGGTCCGATTGCCCCAGACGGGGCGCGACGAAGATCGACATTCCCTTCTGACTCAACCGGACGTGAAACCACGATCCGGCCGCCGGGAGCATGCACATCCGGCTTCGGCGACTTCCTAAATCCAAACCCGTGAGGCGAATAAGTGGCCACCGACCCCTTGGAGAGTGGATCGAGCACTGTCGAAGGCAATCTTGACGTATCCACTTCGTCCGTGTGGATCGCTCCGACGGTAATCGCGTTGATCGCCTCTGCTGGCGACATGAGACGTCGATGCCGAGCTTGCTCATGCAAGGATCGTCGGGTCGCTGCATCGAGCAAAGCTGGGTCATCCAGAACATCCACCGGCACCCTTGGTGTGATGGACTTATGATTCCCTGCCGACACAACGACCACAAGGTTGTAGGCGACAGCGAAGTAGTCCAAGAGCCGGGCAAGCGGACTGAGCCGTCGACTGAACATTCGGCCAGGATCACCGAAGGAGAAGTTTACGATTCGGACGCTCGGAGTCGCCGGTGCTTCTCCACCAAATAGGTGCTGGAAAGCAGCATGAACGACGTCAACGAATAATAGGCCTGGCGGAGTCGTCTCTTCCGGGAAGAACGAGTGCGGGACAAAGACGGGGTGTATATGCAGCGGGGTCGAAAGCGGCGTACCTGGATTAGCGAGATCACCGTGGATGATGAGCGATGCCATCGCCGTCCCGTGGCCATGCTGACTTGTAGCGGTGTACGCACTCCCCCGATCGTCCGGATCATCGATCTGTAGGCGGCCGGCCAGCGCATCATGATTCGCCAACGGCATGCCATCGAGAAGCGCGATTTTCGGTTTGCCAGCCGGAACTGCACCTCCTGGTGCAATAACGGCTGTGGGCGATGCTTCAAAAAGTGACAAGCTCATTGGTGCCGCCGGCGAGACGAACAGTACATTCTCAGCCTGCAACAGCTCGATGGCGCCAGGCCCTTGATCGAGCACCGCCTCGACTTGGGCACGTGGCAGCTCTGCCAACAATGCGTGGTACTTGATCGGCTCTACGACTGTTGCTGAGTAGATGTTGGCGCCTAGCGTGCGCCCGAGAATTTCGCGAACTGCCCTCTCCGCCGCCGCCCTGCTCGGTGCTGCGTCTCGCCAAACGATTTCAATCTCAACCGGCACGGTTCCGTGGGGACCGACAACTTCAAGATCCTCTCGCCAGGCTGCCTCGAGACCCGTCTCAGCGATGCGGTCGATCGGCCCCCAACGGCGAATGGTATGCAGCGCTGCAAACATTGGCTTCAAGCCGTTCATCCCGCGTGGGAACGTGACCTTGTTGTTCTCTTGATACTGCTCAAACAGACTAATCAACTGGTCGATAGCAGTCGCGTTGGCCATCACCAAATAGAGGCTTTGCGGCAACGCCTCGTCCGAAGGATCACCATCGTCATCGAGATAGTAGAAGTCCTCGTCTGGCTCGAATCCGTCGCCGACAAAATCGGCAATGAAATCAAATCCTTCAATCTCTTGCGTGGCCCGCATGAAGTTGGCCACCGCTCCAACGACTTCGAACACGACAATATGGTCGGGCTCTACCTCGGCGGTAGCGTCACCAAGCACCGTGCCTTCGTCAGCCAAGGCTTGCCGTAGCGCATCGAACTGGGGAGTGACACGCTCGCCCTGCTTCCCTCCGGCCGGCTTTCGGGGCTGTCGAAAGTTGTTCTTACGGTCGGGATCCACAGGGATCTTGGCCGTCGAAGGCGGCAAAAATCCCAGCAGCGGCCTGCCATCGTTCAGCTGCGGGCTTGGGTCTGCCACTGCGCAATCTTCTCTTTCGCGATGGCGCGAAGGTCAGCGCCTGGCAGTTCGAGAACGTAACGCCGTCGTACGTCGAGCGCGAACTGCTCCAGTTCGGCATAGCTCGCTCCCTTCAGCTTGTCTGCGATTGTCCGCGATGCAAGGCCAAGGCCTCCACCGGTCCTGACCGCCATTCGGTCAAGAAACGCTACTGACTCCTCACGCGTTGGCCCATCGATCGACAACCGAAGCTGGAATCTCCTCCATGCCGCACGGTCAAGCAACTCAGCATGATTCGTCGCGCAAACGACAATAACGTGCGACGGCAGGCGATCAATCTGCATCAAGAGTGTTGATACGACTCGCTTGATTTCACCAGTCTCGTGCTCGTCAGACCGCTCTTTCGCAATCGTGTCGAACTCATCAAAGAAGAGAACACACCGGCGGGTTCTAACGAACTCGAATGCGTCATTAAGACGGCTCGCTGACTCACCCAGAAAGCTCGAGACAAGCCCTTCATAGCGGGCTACATACATCGGAACCATCGCTTCGGCAGCAATCGCCTCAGCCAAGCTCGTCTTCCCGTTACCGGGAGGCCCAGACAGCAGCATGCGATGGCGAGGTTCCAAATTATGGCTACGTAGAATCTCAGATCGCTGATGCTCTTGGATCAGCTCTCCAGTGGCACTAGCGACCGGCGGCGAAAGAGCCAGATCTGCGAGGCGTCGCTTCGGAATCACCTCGTGGACAAGATCCGCGACCTGAGATGCCGATGAGTCACGTTCCGACCTCAGCTCGGACCCGTGTGTCGTAATGATTGCTGCAAGCCGATCGGCGACCAAGTGATGCTGCTTGGCACGTTCTTCAGCGATTACTGCCTCCACCAGAGCCAGGAACCTAGCCTTGTCACCTGTGCGCTCGGCCTCAACAAGGTCTACGAGCATGTCAGAGCGGGCCATAATGCAATCGTAGTCGTTCTGGCGATCGCGGCCAGCTCCCCCTTGAGATTGCAGGCGAATCCTTGGCCCGGATCTCATCTCACCAGCAAGTACCCCCTCGCATGTTCATCAAGCAGCCGTCATGCGTCGCCTCGGGTCCAAGCGATCGGCTTACTCACTCATCCCCGTAGCTGGTGCGCGTCACGGCTTGTGTCGAAACCTGCCTCAC
>JBDNHG010000756.1:0-3272 GCA_041688925.1 Acidimicrobiales bacterium
AAGACTTGATCCTGTTCTTCGTCTTCTTCGAAGTGGTCCTGCTGCCGATGTTCTTCCTGATCGGTGTCTGGGGTGGCGACGACCGCCGCTACGCATCGCTCAAGTTCTTCCTCTACACACTTTTCGGTTCAGCACTCATGCTGGTCTCGTTTCTTGCACTCTTCTTCTTGTCGGACGGCACCAACTCGACGATCGCAAGCGAGGTCGTGTCGGCCACCGAACGCACCTTCGACATGCGCTTGCTCTCGACGGGCGCAACCAGCGGCATTGCTCGCTCGGCTCAGCTGTGGGTCTTTGGCGGCATGTTTGTTGGTTTCGGCGTCAAGGTGCCGATGTTCCCGTTCCACACCTGGCTACCTGACGCACACACCCAGGCACCCACTGTTGGTTCGGTCATTCTGGCGGCCGTGCTGCTGAAACTCGGCACCTACGGCTTCATCCGTATCGCCATCCCCTTCTTGCCCGAAGCAGCAGCAGCATGGGCACCGGTCATTGGCCTGCTGGCGGTCATCGGCATCATCTACGGTGCGCTCGGCTGTCTGGCACAGTCCGACATGAAACGACTCATTGCGTTCTCGTCGGTAGCCCACATGGGTTTCGTGATGCTCGGCATCTCGACACTGACTGACTTTGGCATCAATGCTGCCGTCTTCGGCATGGTCGCTCACGGTCTGATCACCGGCATGTTGTTCTTCGTAGCCGGCTCGATGAAGGACCGCTACCACACACTGGACATGAACCGTCTCGGAGGTCTACTGCTGCAGGCTCCAAAGCTCGGTTGGATTCTGGCCTTCTCGGCAATGGCCTCACTTGGGTTGCCGGGTCTTGCCGGCTTCTGGGGTGAGTTCCCCGCAATCTTGGCGAGCTACAGCCCGGCCGCCATCTTGTCTGCCGGCACGTGGCGTGCCTTTATGGTGGTTGCCGCACTCGGCACCGTGCTCGCCGCTGGTTACCTGTTGTGGATGGTCCAAAAGACCGCCTTTGGTACCCCGACCAAAGAGTTCGAGAACGACCCACACATTCACGACGTAACGAAGTTCGAGTGGATGGCCTGGACCCCCATGCTGTTGCTGATCGTCGTCTTTGGCTTCTACCCGAATGCAATCTTTGACCTCAGCGATGACGCTGTTGTCAATTCGCTCCAAGTCGAGAGTGTCGTGGTCCTCGACGCCGACGGCGCACCGATCGAAATCAGAAATGCCGACGATGAAATCATCACCGCCGTCAACAGCAGCGGATGCCTCGAGCAGGAAGACGGCATCGACTGCTTCGAGAACAATCGGATCCGGGCAGATCGGGCCAGTGCCGATCGCCTCGCACGAGCGGTCGCTGATTCTGAGCTCGCAACGGCTTCAGGAAACTAACCAATGATCGCTGCCCTCAGCCCGTTCCTCGGGTTTCTCGCCCAAGTGCCGGACTTTGTCCGGCCACCCATCGACTGGCATGCGCTGGCACCTGAGCTGACACTGCTCGCCGTTGGTGCGATCATCACGCTGATCGATGTCGTGTTCCTCGAGCGAGGCAAAGCCATTTCGCCGGCGATTGCCGGGCTCGGGCTGCTCACGGTGTTGATCCCAATCGTCACACTCGCTGTTGACGGGGTTGCATCAAACCCGCGGCAGGCGTTCGGCGGAAGCGATATCTATGTAGTCGACGGCTATTCCTTGATCCTCAAAGCACTCTTTGTGCTCATTGGCTATGTCGTTGTATTGATGTCGACCAACTACATCGCCGAGGGCGATTATTGGGAGAGCGAATATTACGGCATGTTGATTTCGTCGCTGCTCGGCATGGTCATCATGGCCTCGGCGCGCGACCTGATCACCGTGTTCATTGCGCTCGAATTGCTGTCGATCCCTGCCTACCTCATGGCGACATGGCGCAAACGCGATCTCAAGAGCAACGAGGCTGGCCTCAAGTACTACCTCAATGGTGTCTTTGCCAGCGCACTCATGCTGTTCGGCATGTCTCTGCTGTTCGGGGTCACTGGTTCCACGGTCCTCTCCGAGATCAATGCGGTTCTCGACGATCCAAGCAAGGCATCGCCGGCACTCCGAGACGCACTTGGCAACAGTTCGGGTGCCATCATCAGCCTGGGCGTGGTCTTCGTCATCGTTGGTTTCGCGTTCAAGGTGTCGGCGGTGCCGTTTCACCTGTGGGCTCCCGACACCTACGAAGGTGCACCCACGCCGGTCACCGCGTTCTTGGCAGTTGCATCCAAGACCGCTGGCTTTGTTGCGCTGATGAATCTCGTCTACGTCGGTTTCTGGTCACAGAGCGACATCTATGCGCCGGCGCTGTGGATTCTGGCAGCACTGTCGATGACTATCGGCAACCTGACAGCACTTCGCCAAGACAACATCGTTCGACTCTTCGCCTATTCGGGCGTCGCCCATGCCGGGTTCGTGCTGGCCGCCTTGGCGGTCGCCGGCGAGAGCATGGCTGTGGCAGACACCTCGATAGCCGCGGTCGTGAGTTATCTCATCATCTATGCCGCGATGAACCTGGGCGCGTTCGCCATCATCATCGTGGTCGCTCGGCGCACCGCGTCGGCCGGGCTGCGTAGCTTCAATGGTCTCTTCCGCTGGTCGCCGACGCTGGCAGTGGTGATGACCATCTTCTTGGCGTCATTGGCTGGTATCCCTCCGTTGGGTGGCTGGTTCGCCAAGTTCGGTATCTTCCAAGCCTTGATCGAAGCTGACGTCTGGTGGGCCTACGTGCTGGCCGTCATCGCTGTCGTCAACACGGTGATCGGTTTCGGTTACTACGGCAAGATTGCGTCGATCATGTGGTTCGAAGACGCACCGACCGAGTTTGACACCACACCTATTCGCGTACCGTTCGCTCTTCAGGCAGCACTTGGCATCACCGCCATCGCCACCATTGCGTTTGGTGTGTACCCAGGCATGGTCACGCACTTCAGTGACGTCGATGTGCCGGGCGTGGCTTCAGCCCTAACCCCCTGAATCTGCCTCGGCTCGGATGTGCGTCATCCAGTCCTCCGAGCCTTGCATGACACGTAGCGCCAGATGCTGCTGACGGCCTTGGCGCTCGGGTGCGCCGTTGCGGCCATCGCCGACTGGTGGTCGGTGTGGACCGAAAAGCCCGCAGTCGAGCGGGTTGCAAAGCCCGCAGTCATGGTCGGGCTGATCGGCCTGGCTTTGGTCGTTGACGCCGAGCCAGCGGCGGCCCGCTGGCTGGTGATAGCCGGCTTGGCATTCGGTCTCGTGGGCGATGTGATGTTGTTGCCGAAGGTCGATCGCTTTCTCTAT
>JBDNHG010000757.1:0-2298 GCA_041688925.1 Acidimicrobiales bacterium
CAGATGCCGAACACCAACCCCCGCTACCGCCTCGATGCCGGCAGCTACGGCACGATGGGCATCGGCCTTGGTTTCGCAGTCGCTGCGGCCGTGTGCAACCCCGGGAAACGGGTCGTGACCGTGCAGGGCGACTCCGCATTCGGCTTCAGTGGTATGGAGATGGAGACGATCTGTCGCCACCGCCTGAACGTCGTCGTCGTGATCCTCAACAACAATGGCATCGGCGGCGGCGTCGCTGAACTTCCCGAAGACGGCCCACCACCTGTCCACGCGTACCTTCCAACCGCTCGCTACGAGAAGATCGCCGAGGCGTTCGGCGCCGGAAGCTTCTATGTCGAGGATCCAGCCGAGCTGCGGGCCGCGCTCGATGACGCGGCGGCGCTGAACGGTCCGGCCATCGTGCACGTTCGCCTCGACCCAACAGCCGGGCGCAAACCGCAGGCGCACACCTGGCTGACCCGCTGAGGCAGGGCCTGGGTCAGAGCGATACGGAATGGCCGAGGACTTCGCCGACCCACGTGATCGCCGCGATCGGCGGCGCTCACTTTGCAGGCAACGAGGCCTGAGCTTTGGTGGTGACCTGTTCACTGCAAGGTAGCCGAGCCTCGCTGCAGCGCTCACGGACGATCGGCTGTTCCCTCCACGCGAGACGGCGGATCGAAAACGGTGATCGGCGGCAACGGCGCGTCGAAGCGTTCCACTTCGACGAGACAGCTGTGAGCGCTCGTGCCCTGAGCAAGCGTTGAGGTTCCCAGGTCACGAGTCAACACGTTGGGGTTGCCGTGCACGTCGAGACTCATTGGATCCGCTGGGTCGAGCGGGTCGTACCATGCGCCGGTGGGCAAGATGACCACGCCCGGCCGGACGCGATCGCTCAGCGCAGCACCCGCCAGGCACGCGCCTCGGTCGTTGAACAGCCGCACGATGTCACCCTCGCCGATGCCACGGGCAGCAGCATCGTCAGGATGCATGGTCATCTTCTCGCGGCCCCGGATCTTCGCCTTGCGGCTGGTCTCACCGAAGTCGTATTGGCTGTGCAGCCGCGTCACCGGCTGATTCGAGTTGAGCGCCAACGGATAGAGCTTTGACCGCTCGCTGCCGATGAACTCTTGTTTGTCACGCCACGCCGGGTGGCCGCCGCAGTCGTCGAGCTCGAACGACGCCAACGTGTCAGAGAAGATCTCGATCTTGCCGGAAGGCGTGGGCAAAGGTGCACCTGCGGGGTCGGCGCGAAAAGCTTCGAGCACGAACGTCGCCGCCGGAAGTGCTGACGTCTCGATCCGCGCACCGTGCTGCCAGAACGAGTCGAAGCCCGGCAGCTCGACATCGGCATCCGCCGCTCGTTCGACCGTCTGCGCCCACAGATGCTCGACCCACTCGCGGGCGGTGCGCCCCTCGGTGAACTGTTGCTCGAACCCGAGCCGACCGGCCAGCCCGCTGAACACTGCGTAGTCGTCTCGGGCCAGTTCGTACGGCTCGAGCACCTGATGCATGGGCGAGGCAGCCAACTCGGAGCCGCCCCACGCAAAGTCTTCTCGCTCGAGGGCCGTCGTTGTCGGGAACACGATGTCGGCATGACGTGCGGTTGCGGTCCACATGGGTTCATTGACGATCACCGTCTCGGGCCGACTCCACGCGGTGCGCAGCCGGTTCAGATCCTGATGATGATGGAACGGGTTACCGCCGGCCCAATACACGAGCCGGATATCGGGATAGGTGCGGATCTGCCCGTTGAAGCTGAACTGTTCGCCGGGCTTCGACAACAGGTCGGCGATGCGAGCCACGGGGATGAAGGCCGACACCGGGTTCGTCCCCTGAGGAAATGTAGCCACCGTGAACGGAAGCGGATGACGCCCCGCGAAGCCGTAGTTGTGAATGCAGCCGTAGCCGTAGCCAACGCCCTGACCAGGTAGCCCGATATTGCCCAACATGGCACCCAACACCGTCATCATCCAATAGGGCTGATCACCGTGTTCGGTGCGCTGCAACGACCAACTGATCGACAGCAACGTCCGCTCGTTCGCCATGCGCCGCGCCAGCGCACGGATCTGCTCGGCATCGATTTCACACAGCTTCGATGCCCATTCGGCATCTTTGGCCACACCATCGCTGGTCCCGGTCAGGTACTCGACGAACGTGGCATAGCCCACACAATGGGTATCGAGGAAGCCAAGATCATGCAGGTTCTCTGAGTGCAACGTGTGCGCCAGGCCGAGCATCAGCGCGACATCAGAGTTGGGGCGAACCGGCCACCACTCGGCGTCGAGGAAGTCAGCAACATCGTCACGGACCGGGCTC
>JBDNHG010000758.1:0-3058 GCA_041688925.1 Acidimicrobiales bacterium
CAGCGCTCGGGCAATGCCGACCCGTTGGCGTTGCCCACCCGACAGTTCGTGGGGGTAGCGGTTGCGCAGGCCTCGCAAGAGTTCGACCTGATCGAGCAGTTCTTCGACCCGGCGATTGTTGTCGGCTTTGGACCATCCGGCGAGAAGCAGTGGTTCGCCCACCGATTCGCCGATCGGCAGGCGGGGGTTGAGTGACGAGCCCGGGTCTTGGAACACGAAGCTGACGTCTTGGCGCACGGCCCTGAGGTCATCCTTGTTGATGTTGACCATGTCGTGGTCAAGCACCTTGGCTGTGCCTTCGCAGAACGGCAGCAGGCCAACCAGGGCCCGGCCGACGGTAGTTTTGCCCGAGCCGGATTCGCCGACCAGACCGACGATCTCGGCTGGCTTGATGTCGAGGGTGATGCCATCGACTGCTCGGAATGCGGGTGTACGGCCCCGTTTCGGGTACTCGATCGCGACGTCACGCAAATCAACGGCATATCCGTCGGATGCTGTGGCGGGTTCCTGAAGAGCAGTTTCTCGCGCTATGTCTTCTGCACTCTCGTTCTCGACGATCTTGCCGAGGTGCGGCACCGCAGCGAGCAGTTCCTGGGTGTAGGCGTCTTGGGGCCGATTGAACACCTGATCGGCGGTGCCCGACTCAACAATCTTTCCCCGCTGCATGACGAGCACACGATCGCTCATGTCGGCGACCACGCCCATGTCATGGGTGATGAGCAGCACGCCCGCGTCGATGCGGTCACGAAGATCGCGCATCAGCTTGAGAATCTCGGCCTGCACGGTGACATCGAGTGCGGTGGTTGGTTCGTCGGCGATGAGCAGCTTGGGATCGAGTGCGAGCGCTTGGGCAATCATCGCCCGCTGGCGCTGGCCACCCGACAGCTGATGGGGGAACGAATCGACCCGACGTTCGGCGTCTTTGATCTCGACCATCTTGAGCAGCTCAATAGCGCGTGCCCGAGCTGCTTTGGGCGCCATCGACCGGTGGCTACGCAACATCTCAGCAATCTGGAACCCAACGGTGTACACCGGGTTCAGAGCCGTCATTGGCTCCTGAAAGATGACTGATACGAGTCGGCCTCGATAGTCGAGAAGCGTGCGGTTGTCGATGCCGACCAACTCGGTGCCATCGACCTTGACCGAGCCTCGGATGCTGGCATTCTTTGGCAGCAGGCCCATGGTCGCGAGCGCAGTGGTTGATTTTCCCGACCCTGATTCGCCCACGATGGCGACGACCTCACCCGACTTCACGTCGAAGTTGGAGTCGATGACGGCGGGGTACCACTCGCCTGCGACCCAAAAGTCGATGTTCAGTCCCGCTACTTCGAGAACAACCTGTTGATCGGCCATGGACTACACGTTTTCCTTTCGCTCTGGGTGATGCAGCGATGAACTGCTGCTATTCATGGCGTTTCCTGGCACCATGGAGGTGTGAAGACGTTGGCGCCCGAGTCGTTCCGTCCGGGCTTCGGCCGGTGGCTGACCGTGGGGTTCGCCATGGTGTGCGCCCTGGCTGCGATCGCAAGCCTGGGCAGTGACGGGGCTAGCGCCATGCTGTCGTTGTGGCCCTGGCTGGCGCTGCTCACCGGAGGCTGTTGGGCGCTGTTTTGGCAGCCCTGCGTGCGGCTCGACGACGACGGCATCGAACTGGTCAATGTGTGGCATAGCGTGCGTGTGCCGTGGCGTTCCCTGGTCGGTGTCGACACCGCGTGGGCTCTGACCTTGGTCACCGCCGAGAATCGTTATCGCGCGTGGGCGGCACCGGCGCCCGGTCGATCGATCATGCGAGGTACCGAACAACCCGATACCCATCGCATTCGAGATGCGGCGATCGGTGGTGAGGTTCGACCCGGAGATCTGCCCCAAACCGACTCGGGCGCTGCTGCAGTTCTGGTGCGCAAACACTGGAGTGCCCAGCGCACGTCGGGCAAGCTCGACGAAGGCATTCTCATCAACGGTGTCGAAACCGCTGGAACGGTCAAGCGCACCATTCATTGGCAGCAGATGGTTATCGCCTCGGTGCTTGCGGCGGTTGCACTCACAGGCATTCAGTAGTTCGCCTCGCGAGCTCAACCGGTGTTCCCGCCACTAATGGTTCGCGCGATGTGAGCCTGCTTCATCTGTTCGCGAGCGAGGTCTTTGTACTTGGGGATGCGTTTCTGGCGAGGATCGAATGCGTCGCGCAGACCGTCGCCGATGAACTGGAGGCAGAGCACGATGCCGATGACAAAGAGGCCAGGGAACACGAACAGCCACGGGCGGCTGCTGAACGAGCCCTGGTAGTCGAAAACGAGCGAGCCCAACGAGACGTTGGGTGGTTGGATACCAAAGCCGAGGAATGACAAGGCAGCCTCGGTGAGAATACCGCCGCCCATGAGCAGCGTCGTCGACACAACAATCGTGCCAACCGTGTTCGGAAGAATGTGTTTGAAGATGATGCGTGGGGTCGAAGCACCCGCAACCCGGGCTGCGTCGACATACTCGCGTTCGCGCAGCGTTAATACTTCGGCGCGCACGAGTCGGGCGAGGCCGGTCCACGAAAACAGTCCAAGCACGAGTGCAACACTCCACAAGCCGCTTACGCCGAAGGAGAACGCAGCGACCGACACGATGACGAGCAGCGGGATCACCAGGATCACATCGGTGAATCGCATCAGAATCGAATCGGCCCAACCACCGTAGTAGCCAGCGATCGACCCGAGACCAACACCAATAGATACTGAGAGTAGGGCCAACACGATGATCACAACGAAGCTCACTTGCACGCCTCGCATGGTCATTGCGAACAGATCGCGGCCCCTCTGGTTGTCGATGCCAAAGGGATGTTCGCCCCAGGCCAGGCCGGAGCCGCCCAGGAACTCGGGTGCCGACATGGTTGGGCCGTCGTCGGGAGTGTTGGGGAGCAGCGTGGTGTGCTCGTGTTCGTACCAGCCGGGTAACGGGCCGGCACCGATGCTGGTCACCGACAAGATGACGATGCCGACAAGGACAAATAGCGCCACCATGGCTGCCTCGTGGCGGAAAAATCGCCCGCGCACGATCTGGCTTTGGGTGA
>JBDNHG010000759.1:0-4505 GCA_041688925.1 Acidimicrobiales bacterium
CGAGGTGGGCGGGTCGATCGGGGTACCGCTGTATCTGTCCCAGTCGCTCGCCGTCGCCCTCTACGTGTTCGGCTTCCGCGAGGGCTGGCAGTCGATCTTTCCCGACCACAACGCGCTTCTCATCGACTTCGCAACCTTCGCAGTCGTCCTCGGCATCGCTGCGGTCAGCACTGCGTTCGCGTTCCGCACGCAGCTCATCATCTTTCTGCTGATCATCGGTTCGCTGGTCTCGATACTCGTCGCGGCTCTTCAGGGCTCGATGACCGAATCCATCACCTGGTTCGGTGACTTCCCCGGCGGACAGGGCGACTCAGGCGGCACCAGCTTCTGGGTTGTGTGGGCGGTATTCTTTCCCGCCGCTACGGGGATCATGGCCGGCGCCAACATGTCAGGCGAACTCGAAAGCCCCAGGCGGAGCATCCCCCGCGGCACGCTGGCCGCCGTCGCTGTCAGCGTCGTGGTCTACCTGCTCTTGGCCGTGTGGCTGGCGATGTCGGCTACCGAGGACGAACTCGCCAACAACTTCGAGGTCATGATCGACAAGGCGGCGTGGGGCCCCGCGGTGCTCGCTGGCCTCTTGGGCGCAACGTTCTCATCTGCGTTGTCATCACTCATCGGTGCGCCCCGCATTCTCTCCGCGCTCGGTGCCAGCCGGATTCTGCCCGGCGGCAGCGTTCTGGCCGCCAAGCCGGGCAAAGAACCCCGGGTCGCCATGGGGGTCACCGCCATCATCGTCGTAGCGGCGCTGATGCTCCGTGACTTAAACGCTATCGCCCCGCTGATCACGCTCTTCTTCCTCATCACCTACGCCATGTTGAACGTGGTCGTGCTCGTAGAGAAGCGACTGGCGCTGGTCAGCTTCAGGCCGGCACTCGAGATTCCGCTGGTCATTCCGCTGCTGGGAACAATCGGTTGCGTCGGCGCCATGTTCATCGTGAACCCGTTGTTCAGCGTGATCGCCGTCATTTTCGTGCTCGCCTTCTACCTCTTCCTCATTCGACGCCATCTCAAGTCGCCCGAAAGTGACATCCGCAGCGGGCTTTTTGTTGCATTGTCGGAATGGTCTGCCAAGCGGGTGTTTCAGCTGCCATCAGCCGAGGACAGGGCCTGGAAGCCGAATCTTGTCGTGCCCGTGAGCGACGTGAGCCAGCTCCGCGGCACATTTCGGCTCATCCGTTCGATTACCTATCCAAAGGGCTCGGTCAAGATCCTCGGTTTTTCCGAGGAGGATCCCGATCCGCGCGACGCGAGCCGTATCGAGCGCATCACCAACGCGTTCTGGGACGAGGAGATTTTCGCGAGCTGGGCCAGCGTGAGCGATGACGATCTCGCTCGCGCGTTTGTCACGTCGATGGAGACGCTGCAGACCGCGTTCTTCAAACCCAACGTCGCCTTGTTGTCCTACGGCAGCGAACGCATCGACGAACTCGACACGATCATCCACGCGGCACCCGACCTCGGGCTCGGCGTCGCCCTGTTCGCCGACCACGCCGAGGCCCGGCTCGGTCGCCGCCACTGGATCAACGTGTGGTTCGACGCCGACGAGATCGACAATGGAGACCTGCGCAGCGAGGCTGGGCGCATGGACCTCGCCATCCTCATGGCGATTAAGCTCCAGACGAACTGGAAAGGCAGTATCCGTTTGTTAGCAGCAGTCCCCGACGAGGCATCGAAGAAGCCGCTCGCCGGTATCTCGACACCGTCGCCGAGCTGGCTCGCCTGGGATCGACCGAGTCCTACGTCATGACGGGCGAGGTGACCGCAGCTTGGGGCAAGGCTCCCCAAGCCGACCTTTCGATCTTCGGGTGGTTTGCGGAAAGCACCTTGGACCTCGTGCCGGTGCGGGTCGAGGCCACCCGCTCGGCGTGCTTGTTCTGCCATGACGCCGGCTTCGAGAACGCCTTGGCCTGAACGACCCGGCCGACCCGAAGACCACGTGGCCCTACGATGCGTTTCGACGCAGCCGCCTTTGGGCAGGCCCTTGGTCATATGGCAAGCGCTACTCACAACGCATCCTCATCCTCGCGCCGACCAACCTTCCCGAGTTGGCCGATGGCAGCGCGGACTGCGAATAGGAACGTTTGGACCCCATCAGTATGGGCAGGTCATGAACCAGCCTCTGGACCGTGGTTCTTCGACGGCCCTCGTTCCCAAAGAAGTATTCTGAGCGAAGAAGTATTCTGGGCGGACAGGCCGTCGGGGCGTGATCAAAGCACTCGACCAAAGGGAGCAAAACACATGTCTCACGCACGCCAGGCCCCTAATGAGCAACTCGCGGCTCACGCACATTGGGCGCCGACCGATCGAGTGATGCCGCCTCACACCGAGCTCGACCGCACCATCTCGGGACAGGAGCATCAATGGTGTCGGTGACTGTTCACACCATCGAATCTCCCGGGCTGGGCGACCGGAGCTACCTCGTCCACGACGGCGTATCGGCGTTCGTCGTCGACCCTCCCCGCGACATCGACCGCATCTTGTCCGTCGCCGCCAACGACCGTGTGACCATCGACATGGTGTTCGAGACTCACGTCCACAACGACTATCTCAGCGGAGGACTTGCCCTCAGCCGGCGCACGGGCGCAACGATCGTCACCAGCGGCGACAATGAACTCAGCTTCGACATCCACGGCGTCGCCGACGGTGATCGTGTCACCGTCGGCGAGATGACCGTGGAGGCCCGGCACAGCCCCGGCCACACCCACTCGCACCTGAGCTACATCGTCGGCGCCAACGACCGCATTCGTGCTGTGTTCACCGGCGGATCCCTGCTCTACGGCACCGTCGGACGAACCGACCTGCTCGGAGAAGCCGCCACCGATCAACTCACCCGACAACAGTGGGCAAGCGTGCGTACCCTTGTCGAGGATCTCCCCGACGATGTCGCCGTCTACCCGACGCATGGCTTCGGGAGCTTTTGCTCAGCCCAGCCCGCCGCCGATCGCCAGAGCGGTACCATCGGCGACGAACGCCACAATCCGGCAGTGACCACCAACGACGTCGACGAGTTTGTTCGCGACCTGCTCGCCGGCCTCACCGACATCCCCGCCTACTACGCTCACATGACGCCTCTCAACCGGGCCGGTCCGAGCGAACCCGACTTGTCACCCATCGCCGAAGTCGACACCACCGAGCTCGCCGCCCGCCTCGACGCCGGTGAATGGGTCGTCGACCTCCGAGACCGGCAAACGTATGCCGGGCGCCACCTCATCGGCAGTCTCAACTTCGAAGCCGACGGACTCCCCACCCACCTCGGCTGGCTCATGCCCTGGGGCAGCCGACTGACGCTTCTCGCCGCAGACATCGACACAATCGCCGATGCACACCGAACCCTGTCGCGTATCGGCATCGACCGACCCACTCAAGCCGACACCGAGGCCGCGCTCGAGTCACTACCTACCGGCGACTACCCCGTCATCGACTACCGGCGACTTGCAGAGATGCCCACCGAAGAACGCACATTCCACGTGATCGATGTTCGCCGGCGCGACGAATACGACGAGGCACATCTCGACAGAGCAATCAACATCCCGCTGCACGAACTGCTCGACCACCTCCACCACGTGCCCAACGGACGCCTCTGCGTGCACTGCGCTTCGGGGGCCAGAGCCTCGATCGCTGCCAGCCTCTTGGCTCGAGCTCGCTTCGACGTCACCCTCGTCAACGGCGGCCCCGACGACATCGGGTAGAAGCCACAGTTGGGTCGACAGACCTCGAGGATGTCGTCGGGTAGTGGCTCGTCTTACCATGGGCTCTTGGCCCGAGTCGAGGGTGGCCAGTCGGGTCCGGAGCCTGCGGTGAGCGGTTCACACGCATCGCCGATCGCCTCACGACATGACCAACGCCGTCACGCCGAACCAGCGCTCCGGTACCCGCCGGAAGGTGACGAGCGGGAGATAGAGCCGACCCGAAGGGTGCGGCGGAAGCGGCCAGTGGGCGACACGGACCCCATCATGCTCGTCGCTGCTACGCTTCGGTACCTCGTACCTCGTACCTGATAGGCGACTACCCGTGAGCCTCCCCGCCGACATCGTCTCGACCGTCCGATCTCGCATCTCGGACCACAAGGCCCGCAAACAGCGAGAGGACCTCATCGGCAGAATCGGCGAGCTCACCTACGCTCAACGCACCGACGCGTCGATCAGCTATGAAACCGAGATCGCAACCTTGGTCGAGGAGCTTCGCCACCTCGAGCGCTCCGAGGAGCTTCGCCACCGCAAGGACATCGCCGACGCCGACGGCTGACGATGCCTTCTCGTCTCCGACGAAGTAGAGACGCCGGGCACCTTTCGAAACCTGGACCCGGCGGTCGCCACCGTGCCGTCCTCACCGGTGTCCACGGCCCGGAACTTGCCGGTGTCTTCGCCGTCCTATCTCATCACGGGCGTCGCGGCAGGGGTCATTAATCGAGGGGACGGGTTTCTTTCCGCCCGGCATCACGCCACCAGTTCGGCAGGGCCAACCCGGCGATGACCCCGGCGACGACGTCGCCGTAATAGGCGTGC
>JBDNHG010000760.1:0-4590 GCA_041688925.1 Acidimicrobiales bacterium
CCTATCTGCCAGCGATGTTGAAGGGCGAAAGCACCTGGTGCATCGGCATGAGCGAACCCGATTCGGGTTCTGACCTCGCCTCACTCAAGACCTCGGCAGTTCGCGACGGCGACGAGTTCGTCATCAACGGCCAGAAGATCTGGACGAGCTTCGGGGACCTAGCCGACTACTGCTACATGATCTGTCGCACGAGCTCTGACGGCCCACCACATCAGGGAATCTCCGAGATCGTCGTGCCAATGGACCTGCCCGGCATCGAGGTTCGGCCGATCAAAGACATGACCACCAACCGGCACTTCTGCGAGGTTTACTTCACCGATGTTCGCGTGCCGGTCGAGAACCTGGTCGGTGTCGAAGGCGATGCATTCAAACAAACAATGGTCCAGCTCGCTCACGAGCGCGGCGGCATCGACCGCCTGGTCTCGAACCGGGCCCTGTACGACATCGCCATCGAACGCGCCGACAAGGCCGATCCGATCGTGCGCCAAGAGATCGCGAAACTCGAGACGGGCTATCGAGTTGGTCGCCTGCTCGTGTACCGCGAAGTACTCAAGCAAGCACCTGCCGGCTTCAGCGCCGCTACCAAGGTCTATTGCACCGAGCACGAAATCCGGGTGGCCGACTTCGTGATGCAAACACTTGGTGCCGAGGCCACGTTGTGGAACGACGTGACCCATGGACTCATCTATGCCCCCGGCTACACAATCATGGGGGGCACCAGCAACATCATGCGAAACATCCTGGGCGAACGTGTGCTCGGCTTGCCCCGCGAGCCTCGTAACTAAGGGGCCTAGCGCTCTGCCTGCTCGCTCAATCTCTAAGGCTTCCTGCGGCTACGACAGTCGAGGCGGGCTCGTAACGCCGGCCGTCCGGGCTTGGGGACGACACAACCGAACCCAAGCCCGACAGAGCAGTGCGCCCAAGGCAACAGCTGAGATGAGCCCCGACGCGGTGAGGCCGAGTGCGATCATCACAACGGCCACGACGAATTGCGCGTAGATACTCGCTACTGCGCGCGTCCTCGTGCGCCTGAATCGGGCATGTTGAACGCAGACTTGGCGCTCAATCGCCAACCGAGCTCGTGCTGCTTCCCGTTCGCTCAGCCCACCGTTTCGCAGGCGAGAGATCATGGCCTCTGCTCCGTCGCCACGGATGCACATTTTCAACGCATCGCCCAGCGCACGGTGGGCCCTCGGCTTGCTTTGACGAACGACAGGGCTCGTCCACAGGTAAGGATGCCCAGGCCCAACGCAAGGCTGGTTGGATCTCGCAGAGTTGTCAACGAACCGCGACAGTCCCGAGTTGTTCCTCTTCGAACGTGAGACAGCCTGCGCTGATCTATTAGCGTCTGGGGCATGAGCGAAGCAGCAGTAATGGACCCTCTCCACTTCCGCAATGTCATGGGCCAGGTGCCGACATGCGTCACGGTGGTGACCGCCATGGTCGATGACGAACCGGTCGCCATGGTGATCGGCAGCTTCGTATCGGTCTCCCTCGAGCCGCCACTGGCTGGCTTCTTCTGCACCGCGACGTCGGCAACCTGGGAGCAACTGCGCAGCGCGGACGTGCTCGGGGTGAACGTGCTTGGCGCCGATCAGATCGACGTGAGCAATGCGTGCATGCGTCCGCCCGCCGACCGCTTCGGCGGCCTCGACTGGTCGGTCGTCGACGGCGCACCCAAGATTGCAGGCACGACCGCATGGCTGACGCTCACCCTCAACAAGCTCGTCGATGCTGGTGATCACGAGTTCGCCCTGTGCAACGTGACCCATCTCGAGGTTGCCGACAAACCCCGCGAACCAATCGTCTTCTACGGCGGCGGCTATCGCATCCTGGCGCCAAAGGAGTAACGATGCCGACCGACCTCGATATCGCCGACCAGATCGTCTCGACGGTCGCAACATGGGTCGATAACGACGTCGTACCGAACGCGTCAGCATTCGAACTGGCCGACGAGTTCCCCGACGCCATGGTCGAACAGATGAAGGCCTTTGGCCTGTTCGGGTGTGTCATCCCCGAGGAATACGGCGGGCTCGGCCTCGATCACCTGACCTACGCCAGGCTGATCGAAGAGATCTCACGCGGGTTCATGTCGCTCGGTGGGGTGCTGAACAGCCATCTGATCGTGTGCACGATGATCTTGCGGTTCGGCACCGAAGAACAACGCGAGCGATGGCTGCCTGATCTGTGCACTGGCGCAACCCGCGCCGCGTTCTCCTTGTCTGAGCACGACGCGGGTTCTGATGCCAAAGCAATGACCTGTCGCGCCGTGCCCGACGGCAACGACTACGTGATCAACGGCACAAAGATGTGGGTCACGAACGGTGTCAGGGCCCGCATCGTCGCGCTCATGGCCAAGACGCCCGACGACAAGATCAGCTGCTTCATCATCGAGAAGGAGCCGGGTATGCGGTTCGAGAACATCTCGTGCCAAAAGGTCGAGAAGCTCGGTTACCGGGGTCTCGAGACCATGGAGATGACCTACGTCGATCAGCGGGTGCCAGCCGAGAACCTCCTCGGTGACCTGGCCGGAATGGGGCGTGGTCTGAACGCCGCGTTGTCAGCGCTCGAACTCGGTCGCATCAATATTGCTGCCCGCGCCGTCGGTGTTGGTCGAGCTGCATTCGAGGCGGCGATGGCCTACGCACAGCAACGAGAGACGTTTGGCAAGAAGATCTTCGACCATCAGGTGATCGCGTTCAAACTCGCGGACATGGCGACCAAACTCGAAGCCTCCCGGCTCATGTGCCACAGCGCAGCCCGCAAGTTCGATCAAGGAATCCGAGCCGACCTCGAGGCGGGGATGGCCAAGCTGTTCTGTTCCGAAGCGGCCGCCGAGATCGTTATGGAAGCAATGCGAATCCATGGCGGCAATGGGTACACCAGCGAATATCCGATCGAGCGTTACTACCGCGATGCGCCCTTTATGATCATCGGCGCAGGCACCAGCGAGATCCAGAAGCTAGTCATCGCCCGTCAGCTGCTCGACAAGTATCGGGTCGACTGATCTCGTCAAGAAATCTCGGCAGGCGCGGACCAAACGTGGTCGCTCAGCCGTGTATTTCACATGCGACGGTTCTTTCTGACATGTATTGGCCTTGCCCTTATTGCGACGAGTTGCGCGTCCGGGTCGACAGAGAACAGTTCAGAAGCGCAGGCAGATCCAACACCCACGGCAACGGTCGAGACCACCGTCGAGCCGACCCCATTGGTGATTCCGACTACCACTGCTGGCGCGACCCCGACCCCCACGGTTGCAACCCCGAGCACAGCGACTCCGACGCCAGCACCAACAGAACCTACGACCGTGGCGCCAACTGCAACGGCTACAGCGGCTCCGATCCCAACAGCGGCACCGACTGCTGTGCCCCCCACCCCTGTGCCAACGGCCGTGGCGCCGACACCGACGCCCACCGCTATCTATGTGAATCCTGACTGCTACGTCGGGGCGGGCGCTGCTGATGAGCCGGTGTGGTGGTGCGGCGGCAAGATCTGTGTGGTGGGCGCACCACACTACGGCTGTCCGGTCGGCCCTCCGCAGCGGCCGACCGTGCAGATCAGCTGCACCATCTCTGATACCAGTATCGAGGTCGACGAGATCATCACGCTGCGGGCGATTCAGGATCCGTTGAACATAGCGGTGCAGTTCGCGTTCAGCCATGGCGATGGAACCATCGACAACACTGCCGAGTCTCGTGCCTACTACCGCCAGCCCGGAACGTATGCGGTGAAGTTGCTCTGGCAATACAGCGGCGCCAAAGGCACAACAGCATGCGGCACGGTCACTGTTCAGCCTGTTGGTGGGCCAACGCCGACGCCTACGCCCACCCCGACACCTGCGGCGCTGCAGATCGGGTGTTCGATTTCGCCGCAGCGAACGGTCAAGGTGAATGAGGCCCTGACCTTCACGGCGTTCCAGAATCCAAGCTATGCGTCGGTGACATTCGTGTTCGACCATGGCGATGGCACGCTCGACCAACGAGCGGTTTCCAACGCCTACTACGCAGCACCTGGTTTCTATGAAGTGCGGTTGCGCTGGTCATCGGGCGGCCAGAGCGGAACCACGTTCTGCGGAACCGTGACCGTCGAACCGAACTTCGTCGCCTCCGACTATCTCGGACGTACCCAGGCCTCGGCACAGTCGCTGGCCATCAGTCGAGGGCTGACGACCCGTGTCGTGCGCATCGACGACCAATCGTTCCCCGGCACCACCGACTATCGGCTCGATCGGGTGAACTTCGAAATCGACAACAACGTGGTGACCAAGGCGTCTCTCGGCTGAGCTGAACCGGGTGCAGCAACAGCGCTAGCGTCTGAGCGTGCATGCAGCGAGCAGGAACCGGCAGATCGCGCCGATCACGTCGGCCGCAGCTGCGACGTCTTCGTGACTCGGGCTGTGTTGCTGGCGGGCGGCTGGGCCCATCCGGGTGATGACCTGATCGCAACCTTCAGCGACCTTGCCGCCGCTCGTCGGTTCGACCTGTCGGTTGTCACCGACCCCGGTAGCGCTGCCGCTGCGCTTCGAACCGGCTGCGATCTGCTCGTGGTTGGCAGCTGTTGGTTTTCGATGACCGACGAGCGCTATTCGTC
>JBDNHG010000761.1:0-6872 GCA_041688925.1 Acidimicrobiales bacterium
AAACCGATGCTGAAACCGGTGCCTATCCGTACGCGCTTCCGGCTGTTCGAGCACTGAGCGATATCACGTTTGGGCAGATCACAATTCTCGTTGGCGGCAACGGCAGTGGGAAGTCGACTCTCGTGGAGGCCTTGGCGGTGGCGGCCGACTTCAACGCCGAGGGCGGCAGCCGCAATCTGATGTTCGAGACGCATCCGACGCACAGCCACCTGGCCGACGCCATTCAGCTGCATCGGCACAAGCGGCCGATATGGGGGTGGTATCTGCAAGCCGAGACGTTCTACGGGATGGCGACCCACATCGCCCAAGACCAGTACCTCAGGCCGACCTTCGCAAATCTTCATGCTCGTTCGCACGGTGAAGCATTCCTCGACATCATCGAGACGAAGATGGGGTCCGACGGTTTGTTCCTTCTCGACGAACCTGAGTCGGCCTTGTCATTTCATGGGCAACTGGCGAGTCTGGCGCGACCCTGGTCGACTACGACGACGTCGAGGTCGTCGACTTGTGGCGCAACTTTCTTGCCGCTCCCGAGCGTTTCTTTGGCCATCTCTTCAGCGAGGACTAGCGACATCATCAGGGTGTCCCCTATGCCGCTCCCTCAGCCGGTGGGGAGGAAGACTTGGGTTGCGGTGACGACGGTGTTGACGGCGCCGGTGGTTGGGTTAATGGCCGTCAGTGCACGCTGTTCGGGGATACCCGTTGCGAGCGTGTCATTGTCGGCTTCGCAGGCGACGACCCAGCTGACGGCGTATTCGAGGCAGCTGACTGCGCCGTCGAGCGTCCACCGCCCGACCTCGGTTCCAGTGGCGATGTCACGCACCATGACTACGGGACTCCAGAAGTGCGAGGACGCCGCCGCATCGCGATGGTCGACATAGGCGATGTGCTGTCCGTCAGTCGAGATCGTGACCAGACTGGCGTAGTCGTCGCCAAGCAGGTCGACGCCGTCGATGGACCACAATTCGAACAGGTTTCCTTCGGCGTCATAGGTACCGGTCACGACGGCACCGCCCCGCTCGGCGAACCAGGTTGTCTCCGTCTCGCCGGCCGGCTCGAACGGAACCGGCGCGTCTACCTGCTCGCCTGTGGCAAGGTTCACGACCACCCACCGGTCGGGTACACATCGTCGCAGAGCAAGCGCCTGCCCATCACGCTCCATCAGTTGAGGACAGCTCGTGTCGAAATCCTGTTTCGGATCGTGCAGCCCAAATACCCCAGACCAGGTCGATACGACATCACCCTCGATCTGCACGACGTCGGCGGCGTGCCAGTTCGTGACCCACTCGGTTGATGGGCCGTTCCAAATCTCGAAGGCGTCGAAGCGCTCGACGACCACATGTTGCGGCACGGCGTCGCCGAACAACGACTCACGAAGCGACGCGTCGTTCTCGCTTGGCACCAGCGGCGGCAGCAATGTGATCATGCGCTGTCCTTCGAACTCGAACAGCGTCATCGTGGTTTCGTCGCCGGAGCCAAGGTGCATGACCGAGACCACAGCCATGGCTTGCGATGTCGTCGGGTTGAAGTAGCCCGGCTCGCCGCGAACCAGATACGGGCCTTGGCACAAGTCGACGCCACACGACCGCTCGAGATACTCGGCACCGGTTTCGTCCCTGGTTTGTCGGTCGAACTCGACACCGTTGTTCGCCGCCGGCCACGCCGCCTGTTCATAGGCGCCCTCGCGCAGCGCCTGCAGATAGTTGGCGACATCGCGGGTCGATTCAGAAGCAATCCACGCCAACTCTGGTCCCGGCGGGTCGTCCGACATCGCTCCGATCGGTGTCGGAGCCGGCGGGTCGAGACCTTCGGGAAGTGTTGCAGTCGGCGTTGGGATGACGTTGCCCTCGTTGGGGTCACGCTCGATCGAGGCCTCGAACGGAATCTCGAACGAGCGGCTTGTCGGGTCGCGTTCGAGACCTGAAACAAACGATTCGAGCTCCTCGATCGCGTCTTCGCCATAAGCGATCACTCGATACTGCAATCCGTCTTCTTCGAACGCGATCGTTACCCGGCCGGACTCTTCAGACGCGATCCCGACGGCGCTCGCCGACCCTCGAATCGTCATCTCACGTACGGTCGTATCCGGCTCATTCATTGCTGCAGCGAGGCTTTGCTTTGACTCAGCATCTGCCGGTACGGCCACCAGCCCGATCGATCCGTCAGATGTCGTCGCGTCTCCGTAGCTAGAAATCAGGCCTCCGTCTCCCGCGGATCGGCTGCGAACGATCCAGCCGACAGGAAGCGACTGTGGCCAAAGCACCGCGGCCGGGTCGATCACCCATAGCTGCGAGTCGTCATGGCCATCGATCACCGAGCGATCACCAATCGGCTGATCGAACTCGACGTCGAGCTGGCGGAAATGACCCCCCATGGTGCACGTAGTCTCCTCGCCGTCCACCAAGGCCAGAACGAACACCGTCACCGTGATCTCGTCGTCGGATTCAGCCACTTCGACTTCATGCTCACCGGCGCACGGGTCATCCTCGAGCAAACCCGGCCGGCCGCCTATAAAGAACAGGGTGAGCTGTCGACCAGCATCACCCTCCTCGCCGACAATCACCGCATCCAACCCCACCGATCGCTGCCGGACTGCAACAGCGTCAGCGCCCGAACATGCCGTGGCGAGAGCGGCCAACAAGAAAAGGAGCCGCCGCATGCCCACTGTTTAGTCCGTCGGCCCCCGCTCGGGGGGTCGCTCAGGTTCGGGCGTGGGTGAAGCAGCGACTGGTCATGGGCAACACGTCAAGGCGTTCCGCTCCAATGACCTGAGCACATACCTCGCAGGTTCCGTAGGAACCGTCCTCGAGTCGAGCCAATGCCTTGTCGACCAGTTCGAGTTGGGTTCCTAGCGCGCCTGCCAGGGTGAGATTCTCGCCGATCTCACCTGCGACCTGGGCACGATCGGAGAAATCATCGTCGTAGTCCATGTCGATCTCGCCGCCAACGGTGAGCTCATCGATTCGGCGTCTGAGCAGTGCTTGTTCACCCTCGAGGATCGTTCGTTGCGCTGCATGTGCGTCTGCCATAGCCGCAACCTAACGCTGCAGCGAAAGCGCTTGGGCAGAATCCGACCGATTGAGGACGAAGGTCCCGAGCACTGACCTACCAAACATTGACCTACCAGCTGCTGCCGCCTCCGCCGCCGAATCCTCCGCCGCCGCCCCCGAAGCCACCGCCAAAGCCACCGAAGCTGCCGCTGTCCCAGCCGCTGCCGCCCCAGCTGGATCCTCCCCCGGCGCCGAAGCTGCCGGCGCCCGTGCCGAAACCGCCGCCGAACCACGAGTTGCGGTCGCTGTGCCACGAGGCGTCGCTGTAGACGGGCTCCCAGCCGACACGACCACCCGAGTAGCTGGCCGTAGTGATCCAGTGGAGATAGAAGAAGGTGAACGGGTCGAAACCTCGCAGCATCGACGGCAGTGGCGCCCCGGTCCAGGTGTCGTTCTGGCGGCTGGTGCCGGTGTGCGCAAGTTCGGGCGCGAACCGGTCGGCGTCATCGATCGTCGAACGAGACAGCGCCTGACGTTGCGCTGCGTAAGCGAGCGCGAACTTGCGAGGACCACGGGCATCGCTCGCGCCGAACGCAGCGGCGATGTCTGCGTAACTGCCGACCAGGCCGAGATCGCCAAGCGCTTTACGAGCATCGACCCACCGACGTTCGGCCTGCGCTGGCTCGAGCGATGCCGCCAAGATGCCGGCAATGGTGCGCCGGGTATCGCCCTTGATGTCGTGGGCGATGAGCTCGCGTTCGAGCGACTTGTAGACGGCTATGCCGTCGTCTCGGTTGCGCATCAGTGCCGCAACGATCGCAACCGGGATGCCTTCGCCATCTGCGTACTGTCGCACCCGTTCGATTTCACGTTCGGTCGTGAGACCGGCGAGCGCGTATTCGACCGCTATGGCCGGCTTCATCCGGTGCTCTCGATGCATGCGGTAGAGCTGCACGAACTCGTCGACCGACAACTCGCTGTTATTCAACAACAGCAGCGCAGCAATCGAGTCGATGTCGAGTTGGTCACGTTCAAGGAGCGCCGAGCGTTCCTTGAGATCGCGACGCACCTGTTCGAAACGATCCACAGCATGCGCCGGATCGTCATCGAGATCGGTCAGGGCAGCAGCGACGGCGGGTCGGGCCGCGTTGGCGGGAAGACGCTCGTAGATGACATCGAGCCGTGTCACCGTGGTTTGTGCTTCGTCATAGGCCGAGTCGAGCTCGGCGAGAGCTTCGTCGAGGTCCTCGGTATCGATCACCGGTGCTGCCTTGAGGAACCGTTCGCCTCGATCAGACACGACTGTTGCGCCGAATGATGTCGGCGACACCCGGTCGATGATCGTCTCGGCAAATCGGCGCCGTGCTTCGGCAACTCGATACGGGCGCACGCTCGCAACCAGCCCCTGCAATTCACGCAGTTGCACCTGAAAGCCGTCGTCATCGCCCTTGCGTACTTGAAGTGCTTCGCGGGCCGCATCTTGCACGGCATTGTCGAGCAGGTCGCGGTCATCGTTCGCTCGCATCTCGAGCGGCACCTCGGTATCTGCCTCGAGTCGTTTGGCATCGATGACGTCGAGCAGGTCGCGAGCCCACAGCTCCCGGAGGATCGCTTCGTCGTATGTCCCGGCTCGATCTGCCACCCGTTGCAGCGCATTGGATGCATCGGCGGTGGCGGCTTTGCCACTGATCGCAGGTTCGGGAACTTCATAGCTGCGCAGGACGGGCAGGTCGACAGCGGTCGTCTCGAGTCGGTCGAGTGCATCGTCGACCTGTTGGCCGCGCCGCTCCTTTTCGAGATCGCGGCGTGTGCTGACCTTGCGACGGCTTCCCAGGCTGCTGAAACCGGCGAATACGAGTGAACCGAAGATGACCAGCGGCAACAACGAATACCCACTGCTGCCGGTGTCTCGTGACGTCGTCGTTGTTGTGGTTGTTGAGGTCGTTGTGCCCCCTTCGGTATCGGTATCGGTATCGGTGCCGACGTCGACGTTGGTGCCGCCAACGCCGATTCCGCCGCGCGCCTCGATCTCGAACGAGGCTTCGATCGTGCCCAAGATCGCAGCTACACCACTGTCGAAATCATTGTTGCGAAAGCCGGGCCCGGCAACATTGGTCAGGGTGTCCGGGCCGGGAATCACGCCCTGGAGTGCTGGTCCGGCGGTGATCCACAGCGACTGCCCCTCGGGGTCGATGATGATGACCACGCCACCGGCCTGGCCATCACGGTCCTTCACGACCCAGGTTTCACCGATGCCGATGGCAAAGTCTTCGGTGCCACCCGGAGGATCGTTGATGATGACCACCGCCACTTCATGGCCATAGTTCGCGACCATGCCATCGACCACTTCTTCGAGTGCCAGCCGGTCGTCGAGCACCCCGGCGACGTCGGTGACGAATCCCTCGCAGGTCACGCCCTGGTATTCAGGACACTCGAGCCCTTGCGCGCTCGCCGCCGTTGTGGGTGCGAGCACCGCCACAGCCGCCAAGACAGCCACGATGAGTTGCGTCAGTACGGTTCGCACAGTTCCCGTTGCAGACATGACAGCTCACGATAGATCGCCCCGCAATCTCTCCAACTTCGCCACAACCCCCATCTGTGACCCTCACGGCGCGCATATCGCGCCGTGAGGGTCACAGATGATGGGATGTTGGGGGCTGGCCCTGCTAGTCGGTGGCGGCAGGTCAGTTGACGAGGATGACGCCGGCGTTCGACATGGTCGACAACGCTGTCGCCGTTGTGTCGGGGGCGACGCCGGCGCAGTGATCGAGCAGCACGGTCGTCGTGAAGCCTGCAGTGATGGCGTCGAGCGCGGTGGCTCGTACGCAATGATCTGTCGCCAGACCAACGATCTCGACCTCGGTAATGTCGCGTGCGGTGAGCCAGTCGCGCAGCGATGTTTGGTCGACGTCAGAGCGACCCTCGAAACCGCTGTAGCAGGCCGAGTCACGACCTTTGCTGAAGATGGCGTCGGGTGATACTCGCAGTCCGCGATGGAATGCGGCCCCCTCGGTGCCGACCTTACAATGCACCGGCCAGGTGTCGACAAAGTTGGGTGCTTCACCGTCGGCAACCCAATGATCGCCCGGGTCGACGTGCCAGTCACGGGTCATCGCGACAGCGGACCAGCGGCCGTCGTTGGCTTCGTCTGCCAACAGCTCGGTGATCGACGCGGCCACTGCCGCGCCGCCATGAACAGCGAGTGATCCACCCTCGCAGAAGTCGTTTTGTACGTCGATGATCAGTAGCGCCCGGCTCATTGTTGATTCACCTCCTCGTCGAATTCGATGCCGACCCAGGTCGTGGGGATGCAGGGGGTCGGTTTTGGGTTCACGATGCGCCACTCGGGACGCAGGCGATTGCGGCGATCAAGGCATCGGTCGCGAGCATGCTGCAACTCGAACGAGGCAACAACCCGGCCCGAACGAATGAGCGGCACCTGGGGCCAGTGGGCCAACTCGCTGACATCGACCGGAAGAACAGACAGCACTTCGGCGTCCCAATAGCCGTCAGCATCGAGCGTGCGGTGCACGTTCTTGCGACCACCAATAGTGCGCTTGCCAGGTGACAGCTTGCCCACGGCGCGCAGCGGTTGACCAGGATTTTCGTCGTCGGCGATCGCCACCAGCTTGTACACCATCGATGCGGTCGGATGCCCCGACCCGGTGACCAGTCTGGTGCCGACGAGGTAGGCATCGACGGGTGCATCGGCGGCTTCGATGTCGGCGACCCGGTACTCATCGAGGTCACTCGACACGACGATGCGGCAATGGTCAGCGCCAAGTTCATCGAGCAGCTTGCGAGCCCGGCGGGCGTCGTCGAGCAAGTCGCCCGAGTCGATGCGGATACCTCCGATGTCGGGACCGACGACCTCGACCGCGT
>JBDNHG010000762.1:0-4122 GCA_041688925.1 Acidimicrobiales bacterium
GACGACCAAGGAGCCCCGCCCGCATGAGAGCCCAAACTCGAGTCAGCAGACTACTAACGGTGCTGCTCGCAGCGCTGATCACTCTCTCGGCCGGTTTCGTGCCGCAGGCGATCGCGCAAGAGTCTGTCGTTGGAAGCGCCGACTTCCGGAACGCACCCCAGTTGCTACCCGGCGAGTACGCCGATCGCGTCGTCACGGGCGATACCGCGTGGTATTCGGTGGTTTATACGAACAACACGCCGTACGAGTTCGAAGTCTCGTTCCGAGGCTCCGATCCCGGACGCGAGGTTGATCTCTCGGTGAGCTTCGTGGCGCCGACCCTCACGACGGTCGACGGCCCTTCGAACATCGTCGACGGTGATGGTGTCGAATACCCGTCCGGCCACACCAACGTCTGGTTCCTCAAAGTGTCCTTGTCGACGACGGGCCAGACCGGGGTCGAGTATCCGATTCTGATCAGCGCTAGTGGCGTGCAATCGGTCGGCATCGAGCCATGTGGCGACACGCCCGGCTGCACACTCGATGACGAATACGCCTCAAACAATGTTGCGCTCGCCGAAGCGACTGAGGCGATCGAAAGGCTTCGGTCTCAAGAAACGTTGGCTGGGGTCGAATCAGAGCTCGATAATCTGCGTGGATTCGCGGAGACAGACGAGACCGTGGGCCCAGCCGCTCAGGCTCGCCTCGCCCGCGCCGAGGCAACAATGGCACGCCTCTGTGCACCTGACCTGACCTGCGATGACTTCCCCAACCCCGGATCGAAAACGCCGATCATAGGGTGGATCATCGGTCTGGCTCTGCTCGGTTTCGGTGCCCATCGGGCGGTCAAACGTTTCGGTAAAAAGCCCGAACCCGAGCAGGAGCCCGAACCGCCGGCCCGTCAACCAGCGTCGTTCGCAACGTCTCGGGCAAAGAAATAGCCGGCAACAGCGGACACAAGGTCAGGTGCAATTGATGAGCTGACTAAGCGAATAGTGCAAAGTCCTCAACATTGCAGACTCAAAGCTGGCCGCCTCGATTCAGGCCCACTATGTCAATCTGCGTCCAACGGCCGTGATATTTGCCCATATCGCCGTGCTGGCAACTGTTGCGGCTGAAGGCGGCGAACGATCAGCTCGAGACGGCCAACTCTCATCTCGATGGCCAGTCCCGGCGTGACAATCTGACCGGGCTATACAACCGCGCCGGGTTTCTCGCGCTGCTCAACCGGGCCGTGGCATCACACCCCGGCAAGGTCGTCGTGTGTTATCTCGACCTCGACGATTTCAAGCGAGTCAACGACGCGTTCGGTCATCGTTTCGGCGACATGATCTTGTGCGCAGCTTCGCGACGGATTGCACGGGTTCTACGACCGAACGAGATTCTCGCCCGTCAAGGCGGCGACGAAATGACCATGTTCGGCTACATCGATGCCCTGCCAGATGGGGTCGAAGAACTCGGCGCTCGGATATTGTCCGTCTTCAATGACCCGTTCCTGATCGAGAATCGCCAGGTCGAGGTCAAGGCCAGCGTTGGGCTGGTGTGGCTTCCCGAGAACACCACCGCAGATGATCTCATGAGGTTCGCCGACACCGCGCTGTACAAGGCCAAAGAACTCGGACGCAGCCGATTGGCAGTGTTCGATGACGAGATGCGGGCCGAACTCGACCGCCGAACAAAGCTGCAATCCGATCTCGGTCTGGCGTTCGAACGATCGCAGATCATTCCCTACTTTCAGCCAATAGTCGACATCGCGACCGGCCGCATCGCAACCGCGGAGGCATTGGCGCGTTGGGAGCACGGAACCAGCGTGCGCGCTGCGTCTGACTTCATCGACACAGCCCGAGATCTCGGCATGCTCGATCGGATCAACCATGCGGTCGCAGAAAAGGTGTTCGAGTTCCAACGATCGATCGTTGTCGCCGGTGAACACACAATCCCGATCACGGTGAACGTGTCACCGCTGCACCTGGACGCGATGCTCAACCGGGTGCTGACCGAGCCGGGTGCCAACTCGATCATTCTCGAGATCACCGAAGATGGCATCTTTTCCGACGTCGACCGAGCCAGGCGTCAGCTCAAGCGAGCGCGAGCGGCCGGCATCAAGGTGCTGCTCGACGATTTCGGCGTTGGCTTCTCATCGCTCTCTATTGCTACCCAGCTGCCGATCGATGGCTTCAAGATCGATCGCTGCTTTGTGGCTTCACTCGCCGGTAATCCATCTGCTTTTGCCGCGGTCGAAGCGATCACCCAGCTCGCCAAGCGCATGGATCTTCATGTCGTTGCCGAGGGCGTCGAAACCGTCGAGCAACTCGAGCTTCTCCGCTCCCTTGGCGTGGGGTTCGCGCAGGGCTTCCTCTTCTCAGAAGCGGTACCCGCGGCAACTCACGCGCGCTGGCTGATCGACAGCCACCGTTTCGAAGAGGTTGCCACACGCTCACAACGGTCCGAGGCCTGAGAAGCCGTCGCCGACTTGCTTCAGCCAAGGCGAGACCGGTGGAGTACCACGTACCAGCGAACCCCGCAGGGTTGCCGGGTGCACCGATTTTGACGTCTCGACATTCTGGCGCTAGACCCTCGGGGTGGGCGCAAGCATCAGTTCGAGACGCGCTATTGCGATCACCGCCATCGTGTGCCTTACACCTGTGGTATCACACGCCATCGGTCGCTCGTTGTACGGGCTGCTGCTGACATCGATTCGCGACGAGTTCGGCTTGACCAATGCCCAAGCCGGCTACCCCAGCTCGGGCATCTTCATGATGTATGTGATCGGTGTATTGGCCGTCGTTTTCCTCTCGCCTCGGGTCGAGCCCATCACGATCATGCGAACGGCCATCATCATCAGCGTTGTCGGGCTGATCATCACGTCGACCGCTCAAGGCCTGGCAACCGTCACGCTTGGCGTCGCTCTTGCCGGCGGAGCTGGGGCCGGCATCTGGATGACCGCGCCAGTGCTCGCCACCGAATACGTCAGCGAACGTCGACGCGGACTCGTGATCGGCGTGCTCACATCAATGGTCGGGGTCGCCAACATCGGGTTCGGGCTGGGCACCAGCACCTGGCGCCGAGCTGCCAACGACGACCATCTGTGGCGACCGATCTTCTGGCTTGCACTTGGATTCGCTGCGGCGTTGGCCATCGGGCTCTTCACGGTGGCAAGATTCTCGCCAACCGCAGGCATCACTGCTCGCGGTATCGACTTCAGCATCATCAAGGGCATCCCGCGGTGGCGCGAAGTCACGCTCGCCTATGCGATGTTCGGCGGCATGTCTGCTGGTTTCTTGACGTTCATCGTCGCTGCGCTCGAGGAACACGGAGGCGTCGCCGAGTCGACGAGCCCGTTGATCTTCTCGCTCATGGGCATCTCGGGAATGCTCGCTGCGCCGCTGGCGGGTGCGATCTCAGACCGCATTGGACGAATACCGGTCTTGCGACTTGCTCTCGTCGTGTTGTTCATCGCCGACATGTGCGTCGTTGCTGGCGGGCAGCTCGGAACCATCACCGGCGCTCTGCTCTACAGCGCCGGCGCATCGACCTTCCCCACACTCGTCGCAGCGTACGTACGCGACAGCCTCGACAGCCGGGCGTTCAGCCAGGCCCTGGCAATCATGACAATCCTCTTCTCATTGATGGCCGCCGTGATGCCAACCGTGGTCGGCGCGCTCGCAGACATCTCATTCCGCTGGTCGTACCTGACACTTTCGGTCCTGCCGGTGATCGCGTTTGCATGTCTGGCCACGGCCGGGCCGCAGCGCACGTACTCGTCGCACGTGAGCAGCGGCGATAGTGAGCGACCCGTCGGCCAGAGCAGCGGCAACGGGTCGCCCCGAGTTGGCCGAACACATCGCACCCTGGACGAGTGTTCGGCCGTGATTGCTAATCCGCTGGCACCACCACCGTGACCACGCTGGGGTCTCGACAAAGCGAGGTTGTGACCGAGCCGGCGAATGCGTGCGCAATGCGGCCCCGCCCGCGCCGGCCAAGGACCAACATGTCAACACCCGCCGAGGCAACACGCAGCGTCTCTGCCGGTGGCCCGTACGAGACCCGACCGGTGACGACCGCGCTGCCGTTCGGGTCCGCGCTCGCTCGTGCGTCGGCGACGCATTGGCGTAGCACACGAGAAGCATCACCTCGAACGCC
>JBDNHG010000763.1:0-7160 GCA_041688925.1 Acidimicrobiales bacterium
GAGGCACTGGCTCACCTGAGCAGCGGCGTAGGCGAACACCTCAGGGTCAGGATTCGTCGCCGCGCCGGCCTGGTAGCGAGGATGTGAGAACAGGTTGGCCGTGCCCCACAACAGTTTCACGCCGGTGCGCTCCATGTGCGCGGCTGCCTGGTCGACCATCTCGTCGAGATAGTCACAATGTTCTCGAAAAGACCCGCCCGAGGGCGCGATGTCTACGTCGTGGAAACAGAAGTAGGGGCGCCGAGTTTCTCGAAGAACTCGAATGCGGCTTCCATCTTGGTCTTGGCCAGATCGATCGGGTGCGCCTGGCTTGTCAGCCACGGCCGATCAAGGGTCCCCGCGCCGAAGATGTCGGATCCGTCCCAGTTGAAACTGTGCCAGTACGCAACGGCGAACCGCAGGTGTTCGGCCATCGTTCGCTCGCCGACGACTCGATCGGCGTCGTACCAGCGGAAGGCCAGCGGGTTGTCAGAGTCAGGCCCCTCATAGGCAATCTTCGAAGGAACACTCGTGAAGAACTCGGTCATGTCCAGATAGTAGAGCCCAATAGTGACGTCCCCAGGGGACGTCACTATTCATCTGACGAACAGTTCAGCTTGCAGCGCCGGCGTGGTCCGCGACATGGCCAGCAATGATCGGCCAATAGAAGGCGGGCAGGTCATGACCCATGCCGTCGAGTGAGATCAAGGTCGAGTTCGGCATGATCTCGGCGGTGCGCTCGCCGCCCGTGGGATTGATAAGTGTGTCTGCGGTGCCGTGCATGACCAGCGTGGGCACCTGGACCTCGCGCAGCGCATCTTCGCGCGGCGGTGACTTGACGATTGCGTTGTGTTGATGCACCACACTTTTCGGCTGCACCCCATAGTCGAAGAGCACCTGGCCCTTGGCCCGGCTGGCCTCGGGCGAGTACTGAGCAGGAGAAGCCCAAATCTTCTCGGTGATGACTCGCTGGTCGAGCCACGCCTCGCGTTCGGCAGGCGAAGGCTTGAGCAGCGCTGCTTGGGCTTCCTTGCTCGACCGGCCATAGGCAGGGTTCCCTGTCATCGACATGAGCGATGTAATCGTTCGCAACCGAGGCGCGAAGCTGATGCCCATCTGCTGCACGATCATGCCGCCCATGCTCATACCAAAGACATGTGCGGTGTCCCATCCAACGGCGTCGAGTACCGCCACAGCGTCTGTCGCCTGGTCGGCCAACAGATACCCACCTGACGTCGCCGTGGCACGGCCGGCGTCTCGGTTGTCGAATCGCACGACGTCGAACCCACGGTCATTCAGTTCGGCGACGAAGCCATCTTCGTAGCCGACACGAGGGCTGCTCAGACCATTGACGAGCAGCAGCGGCTCGCCATCGGCTACTGCATTTCGTATCCACGGCAATTCGATCTCGCCATTGCGTGCGGTTCCTTCGGTGATTTCACTCATCTCGAAACCGTAGTGTTCAGTCGCCGGCGCCAGAAGTGCTGAGGTGGCGAAGACCGCTGCTGACAGCGGCGCCGATGGTCGAGCTATGTGATTCTTCCGGCAAGATCACATGGTCGACGTGCAGGCTCGGGTACGACCGCTCGGCCAGGCGCCGGCTGATCTCGCCCACATTCGCCTTGATATCGAAGGGGCTTTCGTTCTCGAAGTCGCCGGCGGTCAGGAAGACCCGGGCCCGTAGATCATCGTTCTTGGCCGCGTACTCTGCCTCGAAATCGAGCATCACTCGGTCGTGCCACCAAATCGATGGACTCGCCAGCAGGTACTTGTCAAACAGCTCAGGAGCACTGAACAGGGTGTGTAATCCGAACAGCGCACTGAAGCTGTGGCCGACCAGCCAGGTTTCGCTCACCCGGTAGTCGGCGCGCAGCCGAGGAAGCACATGCTCAGCGATGAAGTCGAGATAGACCGTGGCCTGCCCGAGATCTTTGGCCGACGCGTTCTTGACACCGGTCTCTGCGGGTGGCACCCACTGCGTCGGGCACAACCAGCGTGCCCGGCTCACCAGATAGTCACTCATTGCGGTGTCGGTGAACGACAGGCCCGCAACGATGGCCTCGGGCGCCTCGCCGCTCATCGACATGATGCGGGTCGCATCTCGCACTGTTCCTGCTGTCCAGGAACCGTCGAGGCACAGAATCAAGGGTGCAGCTTCGAGCGATTCGTACCGGAACGGGGTAGTCACGTTCACCGCGTGGTCGACACCTGACGTCGCACAGGTGAGGGTGAAGTCTGTCTGGTTCCAAGCCATCACGCCAACGTACTCGCCCGCCGTCACCGCACCCGATTGCGACCCGGCATCACAAGTCGCCCGCCCAGGTTGCGCGGCGGCGCACAACAGCGATAAACGAAGGATGTGGAATTAGGACTGGTACTCACATCTCTGGGTCTGGGCATTCGCCATGGCTTCGACTGGGATCACATCGCTGCGATCGCGGACCTGAGCGGCACCGCCCCGACCAGGCGTCGAGGGTTCGTCTTATCGATGATCTACGCCATAGGTCATGGCCTTGTGGTGTTCCTACTCGGCGCCGTTGCGATTGCCTTCGGCCTGGCGATTCCCGATGCGCTCGACAAATGGATGGGCAAAATCGTCGGCATCACTCTGATCGCGCTCGGCGGATGGATCCTCTTCGAGCTGGTGCGCAAAGGCCGCGACTTCCGCCTTCAGAGCCGCTGGATGTTGATGATCAACGGCACATTTTCTGGTCTGCGCAAGGTACGCGATGCAACAACGAACCGCATGATCTCAGTCGAACACGACCATGACCATGACCATGACCATGTCACCGAAACCGACCACCACGCCGAAAACGAACATGGGGCCCCAGCCGCCGACCATGCAGCAGCTCACGCCCACGATCACGCTCACCTGCCAGCCCAGACGGCCGACGACCGGTCGCTGGTTCCAGCATCGACACGCTGGCAGGCAGCCCGACAACGGTTGGCGCAGCGCCACCGGCATGCGCATCGCCACGAACTGGCGCTACCAACAAGCGCCAATGTCAGCTACGGCAATGGCACCGCCGCCGGCATTGGCATGTTGCACGGTGTCGGCGTTGAGAGCCCCACCCAGATCGCTATCTTCGTCGCTACGACGGCAAGCGTGGGCGTCGGCTTCGGATTCGTGCTGCTCGGGGTCTGGATCACGGGCCTGCTCGTCGCCAATGCCTCCATCGCTGTTCTCGCCGGCGCCGGGTTGTTGCATGCCGAGCGCAGCTTCCCCATCTACGCCACCCTCGCGATTGTGATCGGCGTGATGAGCATCGCGCTCGGCATGCTCTACCTGCTGAGCATCGACATCCTGCCCGGCATCCTCATCTGAGCCTCACAAGTTGAGTGGATATGAATTCTGCGGTCTGGTGGTCAAACCCGTAGTGTTCATTTCGACGGAGGGGACCTCATGAACAAGCTCGCACCATGGTCGACAACGGCCATCAATTTGCCCGACCACGCCGACAACAAGATCCACACCGACGAAGGCGCACAAGCCGCCGGGTTCGAGCGCGCGTTGGTGGCAGGCACGACCGTCTACGCGTACATGACGCATCCCGCGGTTGCCGCCTGGGGAATCGACTGGCTCAGCCATGGTGGCGGAGAACTCAAGCTGCGCCGTCCGGTTTTCGATAGCGATCAGGTCGACTGCGTTGTGACGACTGCCGACGGTGATCCAACAATCACCGCCACCGTCGCAAACGATGCCCGGGCGTCACTCGATCTCTGGGCCCACATCGACGCGCCCGACACGCGCAGTGGCGAACCGCTATTGCCGATCGACGTGACCCTCAGCGATGCCCACCTCGACTATGGCATGCGATGCGGCGATGACCTGTCGGTCTACGCCGAGCACAACATCGCGCATCCCGTCACGTGGGCCAACCTGGCGAACGCGATCTTCATGAAGAATCTGGTTACCGGTCCTTGGATTCACGTGCGCAGCAAGATCTATCACGAGGGCGTCGCCCGGCTCGGTTCGAATATCCATGTCGATGCCGATCTGATCGAGCGATTCGATTCACGAGCGGGTGAACGTGCCCTCGTCGACATGCGGATCTACGCCGACGACGAACCCGTGGCCACCATCGAGCACGAAGCCATCATCGTCCTCGCTAACTGACATCCTCCGAGTGAGTACAACCTCCGGCCCCGCACGCACTCACCGACAGATTGACCGCTCGGCACTAAGCTAAGGGGCCTAGCGAGTAGGTCGACAAGTCCTCTGGCATGCCCACGAGTTGCGCTGCTTTCGAGCTTCGCGCTCTGCCTACTCGCGCAATCTCTAACCGTTGCGCGGTGAGAACCACACGCCCACGGCGGTGCGGTCGCCGCGGGCTTCTTCGAGCGGGAACGACAACAGCTGATCGAACTCGACCTCGGAGACCGGGGTCTGTAGACCAGACGTGAACGACGTGGCGACCTCGACATTCGTTGCCAGAGGCGTCGACACCCCGTCGGTGGCGAGAATGAGGCAGTTGGTATCGAACTGGAGTGGTGCGACCTGGGCATCGACAGAACGAGGAAACGCTGCAGCAGGCTGCTCGGGAACAGCACCGAAGACCGAGGTCCAGCCATCAGGGCCAGCGGCCAAGATGTCGCCATGGCCAAGTCGGAATCCGGCGGCAGGGCCGCCGTCGACCGGGGCGATCAACCCAACCAATGTCGTTGCGATCGTGCGCATCTTGGTGCCGTCGGTGAACGTCATGTCGAACAGCTGGCTCAGCTCGTCTCGGGTTCGTTCGAGCATCTTTTCGATACCGGGAACGCCATCGCGCAGGTGCTGATCGATGGCCTGCGCCAACAAACGACACGACCAATAGGAGCCATAGTGGGCGTTCTCTGCAGATCCTTCGCCGTCGGCGACGACAACGACGAGGTACCGCCCGTTGGCGGCGCTAGCCACCACGTAGTCATCCTGGCGAGCGTCGTTGAGGATCATATGATCGCTGCCGCGTCGGCTGGCACCGCGAATCTCAAACGAACCCAGGGTGTATGCGCCACTGATGTTGCTGGCAGGTTCGACCGTGGTGGCAACGTGCAATGCGCTCGCGTCTTGCGGAAGCTGACCCAGCGCCTGCACCGGAGCGACCGATTCGAGAATCGACTCGTCGTGAACCAGCGGCAATACGGCCGGTGGCGTCAACCGTGAACCTGGGGCGTCAGGATTGTCGAACCCCACGGCGACCCGAGGCGTACTGCGCAAATGTTCACGAGGTGCTGAATCGGGCTTGGCGGTGAAGGCCGAGACCGGGTTGCCCGGCTTGGTCTGCGCACGGCTGCTCGAGCCCGTTCCGCCAGCGGGTAGTGCTGACTCGAGCGTCTCGATCTGGGGTGAAAGCAGCACCCAGGTGCCGATCACGGCGATGGCGATGCACACCGCCGCCACCCCGCTGTTGAAACCGTAGCGTGCGGCAAGCCCCGCAACCACCGCCATGGCTACAACAAGCGCGGCAATAGAGACGAATGGGTTGCGTTCCTGCATTTCGGGGGTCACCCCACAATGGTAGGCCCCCACCTACTATGACGTAGTGGACCTATGGAGGATGTCATGACGTTGAGCCGATGGCGCCGAGTCGCTACGGGTATCGCCGCGGGCGTCATCGTCTTGTGCGCTGCCCTGATTGGTGCCTCCTTTCGCGATGACACTGGCGGGGTATTGGTCGCATCTGACCTGCGGCCGACGAACGTCATCCCGATTGCCGACGACCCAGTTGCTGATGATGCAGTTGCCGACGATGCAGTCGACGACGCCGAGTCCACGTCTGGTGATGCCGTGACAGTGATCGAAGGCGACGATCTGCCCGATGCCGATGCTGGTGACGACACGTCGACCACCAACGAGTCCGGAACCGACGCCGACGCTGATGCCGGCGATACGACCGCCACCGATACTGGTGACACCGCTGACACCGCGGCCGGCGAAACTGCCACCGACGAAACTGCGACCGACAGTACGACCGCTGCCGATACCGGTGACGCCAGTGACACCGCCGACACCACAGATACTGATGCTGCGGGCCAGACGGCACCCGAAACCTCGCCCGAACCCCCACTGACGGCAACCGACGAAGCGCTCGGCACCGGCGGCGGCGTCGACGACGCCGAGTGCGCTCTCGATCGCCTGGTCATCTATGCCGGCGCCCGACGCGGCGGCGTGGCCGGCAGTCTTCGCAACGCGCTGGCAGCGGCAGGTTTCGCCGCAGGATGCCCCGCTCCGGTCACCGTGTTGGCCTCGAACTGCCCGCTGCAGTTCGCCGGCGTGCTTGGGGCAGGATCTAGCTATGACCCAATGAACTCTTTTGTCGCCTCGAGCAGCAGTGTCGACCGAGAAACCATGACCGCCGTCATGGCAGCAGTCGGGTACTCCGGCGCCGAAATCAACATTCTCGACTTCAGCTTCGTGAATCCTGACAAGCCCGGCGAACAATGGATGGCGATCTTCATCCCTCCAACGTTCTCCGGATGGGAAAACTTGGCTGGCCGCGCTGGCATCAGCCCAACAACCAGCTCCTTGTGTGCCCCATCGGGTCAGCTCGTGGGCTGACCACCCTCTACCTGACTACTCGACGTTCGAGCAGTTCAGGGCTGGGTCAAAGACTTGCCGCCAACGCTGCAACTGCCGAATCGGCGCCGAGCTCAATCGGGTCGCCATGGCCTACCAGCAACGTATTGAAGGTCAGCGCGGCAAGAGCCTCGATGCTGTCTCGCGACTGCGGGACATCGTTGAAGAATCGTTCCGGTCCTTCGACGACGCCACCGGCGTTGGTGAAAATTGCGTCGCCGGCAACCAGCAGCCCGGCTTGACGATCGATGGCCGCCATGTGTCCTGGCGTGTGGCCGGGTGTGGGAAACATCTCGAATCCGAAGATGTCTTCGCCACCGACCAGCCCCGTGATATCGCCGGGGATCGACCCCAAGTCGGCTTCACCTGCATACGCCGTGGCGTTCACCGCCTGCGCCAGCACCTCGCCGATCGAACCAGCGTGGTCAGGATGATTGTGCGTCAAAATGACATGATCAACGTCGCTGTAGTTCAAACCCAACGTCGCCAGAGTCTCACCAATCGCCGCAGCACTTCCCGGATTGCCGGTGTCGACTATGGCCGCGGTGTTGCCTCGGACCAGCACATAAGCCGACACCGAACCGAGTTGCGACCGAGCCCATATAACCGGCTCGAGGCC